>JACDDJ010000198.1:0-1809 GCA_013817065.1 Acidobacteriota bacterium | reverse complement strand
GACACCACGCAACGAGCCACATCCCCGCGGGACGGGCCCACGGGCCCGACCGGCTAGTTGTTATGATGAGCGGGTGAGTGGGCCGATCCCGCGCGCCGCACCTCCAGCGCCGCGCTTTCCAATTCTTCGCCGTATCGCGGTCCGTTCCAAGGCGGAGCTTCGTCTCACAGTGCTGGCCATCTGGCGCGGTGCGATGGGGGTCTACAGCAGCGACGATCTGACCTTCGCCTCGTCGATCGCCTATTACGCGTTGCTGTCGCTGTTTCCCTTCTTTCTGCTCGCCTTCTCCGCGCTCGCCGGCGTCGCGGCGACGGAGGCCGACCGCATCGCCATCCTCTCTTTCGTACTGACCTACTTTCCGCAGCAGTTCGAGTTCATCCAGAACCAGCTCACGGCGATGCAGAACAATGGCCTCAAGCTGGGACTCGCAGGTTCGATCCTGATGGTATGGGCGGCGCTGGGGGTGTTCGGCGCCGTCACATCGGCCGTCAATCACGCCTGGGGCGTGGAGAAGCAGCCAAGCTACTTCAAGCACAAGCTGATCTCGCTGGTGATGCTGGTGACGGCCGGTCTGCTGATGATCGTGGGCCTCCTCCTCGTCAGCGCGATCAACGTCGTCGAGGCGAGCTGGTTTGCCGGGATTCTCGAGCGGGTGCCGCAGCTCGGCCAGCTGCAGGGGTACGCCTGGCACTCAGCGACTACTGTGCTCTTCATCCTCATCGTCGGGCTGGTGTTCTACTTCGTTCCGAACGCCAAGGTGCGGTTCAGAGACGTGTGGGTCGGTGCCATCCTCACCGGGTTGCTCTGGAGGCTTGCGCTCGCCGGGTTTGCTCGCTACTTGAGGGATCCGTCTCGCTTCAGCGTCCATGGCAGTATCGAAGGCGTCATCGCCTTTCTCCTGTGGGTGTACGTGTCCTCGGTAATTTTCTTGTACGGCGCTGAAGTGACGGCCGCCTACGCGCGCCTTCGACGTCATCGTCCCGACGAGATCCCGGCAGCCCCAAGCCCGAGGTTGTGATGAAGCGCTCTGTGCTGCCAATCCTGGTGGTCCTGAGTGTCGTCACCGCATCCGGGACGGCGATCATCTCGGTGAAGCAGGAGATAGAACTGGGGCGCGCAGCGCAGCGTGAGGTCCGCAAGCAGGTGCCGGAGGTCTCCGACTCGCAGGTGAAAGCCTACATCGCAGGGATCGGTCGACGGCTGGTCGCGCGCGCCGGAGGGCCCAAGTACCCGTACAGCTTCTCCACGGCGAATTACCGCGAGATCAACGCTTTCGCGCTGCCTGGCGGACCGGTGTGGATCCACCGCGGAACCATTGCGGCCGCGGCCAACGAGGCACAGGTCGCCTCCGTTCTCGCACACGAAATCGCGCACATTGCGCAGCGCCACGCCGCCGACCAGATCAGCAAACAGCTGGTCGCGAATGGCCTGATCGGTTTGCTCGGTGCCTTTCTAGGGAACGACCGAAGTGCGCAGACCGCGCAACTCGGCGCCCGAGTCCTCGCCGGCGGCTACATGCTGAAGTTCAGTCGCGACGATGAGAGGGAGGCAGACACCGTCGGTGCTTCGATCCTGCGTCGCGCCGGCTGGGACCCGAGGGAGATGGCCGCCTTCATGGAGATGCTTCGAAAGGAACAGGGACGCGACCCGGCGGCCCTGCAGGTCTTTCTCTCGTCCCACCCGGCCCCGGCGGAACGCGCGGCCCGCCTGAGAAAGACGGTGCGCGCCGGCGGGACCAGGGACTCCGCCGCCTTCCGCCAGATCAAGACCCGGCTCGCCAGGATGGCTCCCGCCGGGAGCATGAAGCGT
>JACDDJ010000197.1:2314-7725 GCA_013817065.1 Acidobacteriota bacterium | reverse complement strand
GCGACCCCGTCGTTCGATGCAACCGGGTTGCAGCAGCTGGCCCGCAGCACCGGCGGGGACATGTTCACCGCGAGCGCGCCGGCGCACGCGACCGTCGCCGCGCGCCAGATCGTCGCCGAGCTTCGGCATCAGTACGTGCTGGCCTTCGAGGCATCGTCGCGACCGGGCTGGCGCGGCATCTCGGTCCAGTCACGCGATAAGAAACACACGGTCCGCGCACGGACCGGCTACTCGGCCGGCGGCAGCAGCCGGCCCACGCCAGCCAACGGGCCGGGCGTGTCATTAGAGTCGTACGCGGCGCTCCAGGCGCCGTCGTGCGGGGCGCTGTAATCAAAAACAAACGAAGGAGACGGTCATGAAGAAGTTCCTGCTCGCAATTCCGGTCCTCGCGATCGCGCTCGGCGGCACCACCGCCTGCGCAACGAAGAAGTTCGTCCGCGGTGAAGTCACCCAGGTGAACGACAAGGTAGACACAATCTCGAAGTCGGTAGAGGAGAACCAGGAGCGGACCCGCTCGAACGAGGGTCGCATTGGCGAGGTAGACCAGAAGGCCGCGGCCGCCGGTCAGCGCGCCGAGGCCGCAGGCAAGAGCGCCGAGGAAGCCCGCGTTGCGGCTGATGCGGTGAACACCCGGGCGGATTCAATCGAAAAGGCAGCCAAGCGCCTCGTCTACGAAGTCGTGCTCAGCGAAGATAAGGGCAACTTCAAGTTCGGACAGGCTGTGATGCCCGATGAGACCAAGGCGGAGCTCGACCAGCTCGTCGAAAAGCTGAAGTCAGAGCCGAATGGCGGCTTCATCGAGATCGAAGGTCACACCGACAACGCCGGCTCGAAGGACCTGAACAAGCGCCTCGGGATGGAGCGCGCCGAGAACGTTAAGCGCTACCTGTATGAACAGCACCAGGTGCCGCTCCACAAGATCAACGTGATCAGCTACGGCGAAGACAAGCCGATCGCGCCGAACAAGACCCGCGACGGCCGCGCCCAGAACCGCCGCGTCGTGATTCGCGTTCTCGCGTAACAAACAGAACCGGTGGACCGCCCGGTCCATTGCTCGTGAGTGAGGGTCGAGGGTTCGGATGTCCGCAGCGACGTTCGGGCCCTCGAAGAACGAATCGGGGACGGGGTGCAGGATGACCGCGCTGGGATTGTCCAGGGTGGCATTCACGGTAACCGTCAGCACTTTCGCAGGGTGCTTCGCGCGCTCCGTCTCCGATTGGCTCTTCAATCCCTCCGCACTCCGCACTCCGCACTTCAAGCGGAAGCTCCCCGCACCTCAGCGAAGGTCACCCGATCGACTCCATTGCCGTGATGAAGGTATCGACTTCTTCGAGCGTGGTGTAGACGTTCGGCGTGATCCGAACTCCCGTGTACTCCTCGTGCACGATGGGCGTCGCGATGATCCGCCACTTCTCCCAGAGTTGGGCAACCACCTTCGCGCTCGGCGTGCCGATCAACTCGATGTTGCCGATCGCGCAGGAGTGCGCCGGATCCAGGTTGGTGTGGATGCGAAACTTCGGGTTCCTGGCGAGTCGATCGGCCCACCGGTTTCGCAGATAACGGAGCCGCGCCGCTTTTCTCTCGATGCCGATCCCTTCGTGAAAGGTCAGCGCTTCGGCGATGGCGTTATGGTTCGCGGCCGGATGCGTACCGATCTCTTCGAACTTGCGGATGTTGTCCGCTCGTGATGCCGCCGCAGGCGTGAGCGGCCAGAGTGCCGGGATGTGTTCTTTGCGCACGTAGAGGAACCCGGTCCCGATCGGCGCGAGAAGCCACTTGTGCAGGCTCGTACCGTAGTAGTCGCAGCCGAGATCCGCCACCGTGTAGGGAAAATGCGCGAACGCGTGCGCGCCATCGACGATCGTCTTGATCCCGCGCCGTCTCGCTTCGTCGGCGATCTTCTTCACCGGGAAGATCTGCCCGGTGAGGTTGGTGATGTGGCAGAAGTGCAGGACCCTGGTGGCCGGCGTGATCGCCGACAGGATCCGGTCGGCGAGAACGTCCATTGACTTCGGCGGCACCGGGAAGGAGACCTTCGTCAGCTTGATGCCGTCGCGGCGGACGCGCTGTTCCCAGGTGTCGAGCATGCGCCCGTAGTCCTGGTTGGTCGTGATCACCTCGTCGCCCGCCTCGAGATCAATTCCAAGCTGCGCGATCTGCAGTGCTTCACTGGCGTTGCGCGTGATCGCCATCTCCTCCGCATCGCACCCGAACGCGTTGGCCAGCCGTCGCCGCACGCTTTCGATGTTCGGCTCGAGGATCTGCCACATGTGGTACGTGGGCGACTGATTCGAGATGTCGAGGTATCGCTTAAATGATTCATGGACGACTCGCGGGCTCGGGCAGCAGCCGCCGTTGTTCAGATTGATGAGGGTCCGGTCGAGCGTGAACGCCTGTTGGATCTCGCGCCAGTAATTCTCGTCGCCGGCGACATCCTCCGGCGACAAACTCGCGGCGTAGCGCGATGCTGCTTCGAGATGCGCAACGCCCTCGTCCCGGAAGGTCGCCAGCGCCGCTGCGGTTGCCGTACCGGTGGTCTGCAGGAAGCCGCGTCGAGTCAGCATAATGGGCAGAGATTACTGCAAATCCGCCGGCGAACGAGGGACAATACGCGTCAGCACAGCCATGGACATTTCAGGACGCGCCGCACTCATCACCGGCGGGAAACGCATCGGCGCCGCGATCGCGATCGACTTCGCTTCGCGCGGTGCCGACGTCGCGCTCGCCTATAACCGCTCGGCCGACGAGGCATACGCGGTTGCCGGCGAGATCAAGGCTCTCGGTCGCAGGGCCGCGGTGATTCAGGCCGATCTTTCCAATCCATCGGATTGCAGCCGGCTCGTCGACGAGGCGGCGCGCGAGCTGGGACGGCTCGACATCCTCGTCAACATGGCGTCGGTGTATAAGCCGGTGCCACTCGAAGAGACGAGCGCCGCACTGTGGGATTCGGTTGTGAACGTCGACCTGCGCGCGTCGTTCCTCTGTGCCCACGCCGCAATCCCCCACATGCGCCGCCACGGCGGTGGACGCATCGTCAACTTCACCGACTGGGTCGCGGTGAGCGGCCGTCCGCGCTACAAGGGCTTCCTGCCGTACTACGTCGCGAAGCGCGGCGTGATCGGACTGACCGAAGCGCTTGCGCTTGAACTCGCGTCCGACCAGATCCTCGTCAATGCCGTGGCGCCCGGCCCGATCCTCGCGCCCGAAGGGACCAGCGACGAGGAGTCGAAGGCAGTTGAAGCCGCCACACCGCTGGGACGATGGGGCGGGGCAGCCGAAATCGTGAAAGCCGTGGCGCTGCTGGTCGAGAGCGACTTCATCACCGGCGAGGCGATTCGAGTCGACGGCGGCCGTCACATCCGCTGACCCTCCGCTCTCGTTCCGGCCCTCCGGTTTCTCATCGGTGGCAGCGGAAGTCTCTCTCTACCCACTGGCTATGTTCGGTTTGCCAACCCAACAGGTAAGTCCAAATCCATCAACCATTTAGAGGACTCGTCCATTCTGGCAGACCGCTTGCTGAACAGTAGGCAGGAGGCGGCACATTCGCCGGGTGGACTGATGGCAGAGCCGTTCAATCTCGATCACCTCGTGTCGCAGGTGCAGCAGTACCTCGAAGGGCCAGTCCGTCGTCCGAAGATGCCCTTCAGCGCGACGCTGAATGGCGATGGCATCGGCGACGGCAAGGGCGCGAACAATCCGTCGGAGGTGGAGTTGATCCTCTACGTCAGCTCGTCGCCGCGATGCGTGCGCGCGATCGATACCATCAAGGGAGTGGTGTCCCGCTTCCCACTGAAACGCGTGAGGCTGACGATCCACGATCTCTCGATGGACCCGAGCCAGGGCGTCGAGGATTCGATCTCGTACACGCCGACGCTGGTCAGGCGCAGGCCGCGTCCGCGGACGTTCATCCTCGGCGACATCACCAATCCTGAGATCGTGGTGGAGCTGCTCCAGGGCGCTGGAGAAGAGAACTGACTCAGGGGAGCTATCGCCGAGGGTGCGGAGGGGCTTACGCTCGAGGGTGCGGGGGGCTTACGCTGCGGGCGCCGAAGGCGGAACGCGATAGCATCTACTGAATGGGTGTGTTTCTCGACAGCGTGCCGTTCTCGGGCATCATTCGCATTCGCGACATGATGTACTCCGTCAAGGATCCGTTCCGTCTCGATCAGGGGGACGTGAGCTTCGACTCACCCGACACTGTCAAGAACGCGATGCGGTTGGCGATCGACGAGAACCGCAGTCACTACCTTCAGACGACCGGTGTGCCACGGCTGCTGGAGCTGCTCGCCGAAAAGCTGCGGCAGAAGAACGCGATCCCGGTTGGCGGCCCCGACGAAGTGATGGTGACGACCGGGGGAATCCACGGGCTGTATATCATTTGCCAGGCGCTGCTCGAGCCGGATGACGAGGTGATCGTTCCGGAACCTGAATGGCCACCGTGCGTCGGGAGTATCATCGCCGCAAAGGGCGTCCCGGTGCCGTGTCCCCTGCACGAGCATCTGGGCTGGCGTTTCGACCTTGCCGAGCTTGCGTCGAAGATCACGGCGAGGACGCGTGCAATCTACATCAACTCACCTGGGAATCCGACCGGTGGCGTGCTCACGCGCGAAGACATCCAGAGCATCAGCGACCTGTGCCGCGAGCGTGATATCTGGCTAATTTCTGACGAGGCCTACGAAGACGTCATCTTCGAGGGCGAACACGTCAGTGCGGCATCGCTGGCAGGGATGTATGACAGGACCATCTCCCTTTTTACCTTTAGTAAGTCGTACGCAATGACCGGCCTGCGACTGGGCTACGTCGTCGCGAAGGATGCGGTTCTGCGAGACCGGATGAAGAAGGTCCTGTTCTACA
The DNA here is from genome assembly GCA_013817065.1 of Acidobacteriota bacterium. Lineage (GTDB taxonomy): Bacteria > Acidobacteriota > Vicinamibacteria > Vicinamibacterales > 2-12-FULL-66-21 > JACDCA01. The sequence continues at coordinate 2,871 of JACDDJ010000197.1, read as the reverse complement.
CGGCGAGCAACATCGCGTCCGTTGTCCAGTTCGGCGGCATCGGTGCGCTCGAAGGATCACAGGCACCGATCGCGGAGTTCCGGACTGAGCTCGAGGCGCGACGGGATCTCTTCTACGCCGGCCTTCGAGAGGCGGCGGGTCACATCTTCACTGGCGAGGCGCCACACGGCGCCTTTTACGCTTTCGTGCGCATCAATCCCGAGTGGGTTCCACCGGCAGGGTCGCCGACGTCTCGCTCGTGGGCGATGACCGAGTTCCTGATTTCAAAGGGACGGATCGGCTGTGTGCCGGGGGTGGACTTCGGTGTCAACGGCGAAGGCTACCTCCGCTTCTGTTTCGCGCGTGATCGCAAGGAGCTCACCGGGGCACTCGAGTCGATGAAGGCGCTGTTCGCCTGAGTCGTCGGCACCCTCAGCCTCAGTCTGCCCGCACCCTCAGCGTGAGTGCGACCGCACCCTGAGCGTGAGTCTGCCCGCACCCTCAGCGGAAGTCTGCCCGCACCCTCGGCGTCAGTCTGCCCGCACCCTCGGCGTCAGTCTGCCCGCACTCTCGTCGAT
>JACDDJ010000197.1:0-2304 GCA_013817065.1 Acidobacteriota bacterium | reverse complement strand
GTTGTCGGCACCGTCGGCGTGAGTCGTCGGCACTCTCGGGCGTAAGTCCCTCCGCACCCTGAGCGTGAGTCTGACCGCACCTTCAGCGTTAGCCCCTCCGCACTCTCGTCGATTGTACTTAGGCCGCGGCAGCGGCCAATTCGACAATCGTACGAAGCGTTGCGGCGGCGCGGCTGAGTGGAAGGTTGCTGATGTAGAAGTGCTTCGCACCGGCTTCTGCAAGCAGCCGCAGTGACCGGGCGCAGACGTCCTCCGGCGTCGCGCCGGCGGCGAACTCCTGCTTCAGCTCCTCGACCGGAACGGGAAGGAAGCTGCTGAGCGCGTCGAGTGTGCGAGGGTTGGCGGAGCGGTAGTAGAACAGACCGAACATTCCCGGGATGGTGAGTCCGCGCCGGGCACCTTCGGCGAGAAATGCTTCCACATTGTCGGCGCTGTGATGCGAGACGATTTGCGTCAGGTAGAACTCGGCGGTCGCGTGCTCGTCGAGCAGGTGCCCGACCTGGGTCGCGGGATTGCCATGCGGATTGGCCCATCCCCCGAGCGCAAGATCAGGCACGCGGCGCCGGATCTCGTCGCGCAGCTGCCACGCGTGCTCGACACACCGCGGCGGACCGACGTGCTTGTCACCGCCGAGTACCACGAGTGCGTCGAAGCCGTGCTGGTGCGCGCGGTCCGCGTACGCCAGGCAGTAGTCCATCGGATGCTTGCACGTCAGAAACGGCACGACACCAGACCGCGCGACATCCACCCCCAGATTGATCAGCAGGTGGCGGAGGTTGTCCTCCTCCTTCAGTCCAACCGCGCTGTCGGTGAGGAAGACCGGTGTGCCCCCGCGGGTGAGGCTCTTGACCGCGTGGTAGGTGTCGATCCACGCGTCCATGCTGGCGGAGGTTTCGAGCTCCGCGCGCGGCGGACGCAGTTCGGCGGCGATGACGGATTGTCCCGAGGCGAGCGACTGGAGGAGCGTGGGCACCGGTTCTGTAGCAGCGCCATTGTCTAGGGGCGCTACGCTCCGCTCAGTATACTGAACCGTCGATGCCGAACTTGCCGATGATCCCGTTGTTTCCGGCGCCATCACCCGTCCAGGAGCTCGACGGCCTGCGACGCGCGCTCGGCGGCGGACCTCGCCTCCTCGTCAAGCGAGACGACGCCCTGCCGTTTGCGTTTGGCGGAAACAAGGTCAGGAAAATGCAGCTGGTGGCGGCCGACGCACTGAAGGCCGGTGCCGATACGCTGATCACGAGCGGTGGGATCCAGTCGAACCACGCCCGCGTGACTGCCGCGGCCGCCGCCAAGCTCGGCCTCCGCTGCATCCTCGTGGTTAACGGGTCGCAGCCGGATCGTCTCACCGGCAACGCGCTGCTGGACCATCTGCTCGGTGCCGAAGTTCGTTACGTCGACGATCGGAGCTGGCGCGCGCCGGCAATGCAGGCGGCGGCGGAGGAACTCAAGAGCATCGGCCGTAAGCCTTACATCATTCCGATCGGCGCGTCGACGCCGCTCGGTGCGTGCGGGTTCGTCGGCGCCGCTGCGGAACTGCGCGCTCAGCTCGACGCACCGCCCCACATCATCGTCCATTCAACCTCGTCCGGTGGAACGCAGGCAGGCCTCATCGCCGGTTGCGCCAGTGCCATGCCGGGCACGAAGATCATCGGTATCAGCGCCGACGAGTCATCGGCATCACTGTGCAGCACGGTTGAAGTTCTGCTTCATGGCATCCCCGAATTGCTCGGCATGCTAAACGGCGCGTTCGCCGGCGCTGCCATCGACGTGGACGATCGCTTCGTGGGGGGCGGCTACGGTGTTCCCACTGACGAATCACGCGAGGCGATCGAGCTGCTCGCCCGGACGGAGGCGATCTTTCTCGATCCGACCTACACGGCGAAGGCAATGGCCGGACTCATCGCCCGTGTCCGCGCCGGCGAGTTTCGGGACGACCAGACGGTGCTCTTCTGGCATACAGGCGGCCAGGTCGGTCTCTTCGCCTGACAGATTGGGTTCCTTGACACGATGGCGACGATCACGTTTCTCGGCGCGGCGCAGACAGTCACCGGTTCGAAGTACTTGCTGGAGACACCGACATCCAAGGTGCTCGTCGATGCCGGGCTGTTTCAAGGGTTGAAGGCGCTCCGCGAACGCAACTGGCAGAACCTGCCAATCGCCGCGAAGGACATCGATGCCATCGTGCTCACCCACGCGCATCTCGATCACTGCGGATATCTGCCACGGCTCGTCTCGCAGGGCTTCCGCGGGCGGATTTTCTGCACGGCCGGCACCAAGGACCTGTGCGGCATAATCCTGCCT
>JACDDJ010000821.1 GCA_013817065.1 Acidobacteriota bacterium | reverse complement strand
GCTCGGCTACGACATGGACATCCTGAGGAAATGGGCCCAGACGCTGGCGGATCGACCGCTCGGGGACTTCTACGCGACGGCGACGGCTCCGGACCACCTGCCTGGTGATCTGTGGATTCTGAAGGTTATGGCCGAGGTGTTTGGCGCGCTCGGCGCAGAAAACTTCAGCGGCACACCGTTCCTGTTCGCCCTGAAACTGATTCCCGCGATCGCCGATGTGCTGGTGGGGACAGGAATATTCCTCGTTGTAGCGATCTACCGTCCGCACACGCTGGCCGTTCGCGCCACCGCGATGTACATGCTGAATCCGGCGAGCGTCTTCCTGAGCAGCGTGTGGGGCCAATGGGATGCCGTGTCCGTTGCGCTCCTGCTGGGTGGATTCCTGCTCATCCGGTGGCACAACTGGCTCTGGGTTCTAAGCGCACCACTTCTGACCTGGGCAATCCTGATCAAGCCCCAATTGGCGATCCTCATGCCCCTCCTCCTCCTTCTTCCGCTGGTGCGCGTTCTCCGCGACAACTCACCGCCCGTCGCGAAGTGGAGCCGCCTTTTCCTCGAAGCTGCATTCGCCGCCTTCCTTGGCCTCGCGACGATGCTGGCGATCATCCTGCCGTTCGCGGTTGGACTCCCCGGTATGGGAACGCGGTGGTCGCTCCCTGACCGTTTTTCCGTCGCGCTCGATTTGTATCCCTTCACCACCCTGGGCGCTTTCAACCTGTGGATGATCCCGCTTGGGTCGCTGGACCGGGTGAGTGATCTCGATACCTCATGGCTGTCGCTTTCGGCGAACCGTTGGGGAATGGTGCTGTTTGGCCTGGCGATGGCTGCCGTCGGTGCTCGCGTGCTTCGGCTGGCATCTCGTCACGCCCCGTGGGATCTCGTCCTCTGGGGGGCGTTGGCGGCGTCACTGGCGGTCTTCACCCTGCCAACGCGGGTGCATGAGCGTTACCTGTTTCCCGCTTTCGTGTTCGCGATCCTTTACGCCGCCGTACGCGGCTTCCCTCGGCACCTGACCATCATTGCCATCGCGCTCTCGCTTACGCTGTTGATCAACCTCGCCATGCTGTACGGCCACCCGCTCGAGCCGCTCCCCGATCTGATCGCAAGCGGCGTGCGCGGTGTGGGATTTCGCGCCGTGGCGCTGGCGAACGTGATCGTGCTCGCGATCGTGCTGACGCTCCCCACGATCGCGTCCCCGCTCGACCATAGGAACGGCGCTCGGGACATCGTGCCGGAACGAAGAGCACGATGGCGGCGCGAGCTGCGATAAGATGACGCCCTACTCGCACGAATCGTGGGGGCATGAACATGACGTTTCGACGACGCCTGTTTCGGGTTGAGCCGAGCGGTCGTCGTTCCCACGATCGCAACTCCGTGGAGGAATGTATGGCCGAGCAGATCATCGCGCGTGGCGCGATCGCCAGAGAGGTTGGGAAGCCCAGCCGGATCGAGACGATTATCGTGCCCGCGCCTGGGCCTGGAGAGGCGCGCATCCGAATCCTGGCGAGCGGCGTCTGCCACACCGATCTGTCGGTCAGGAACGGCGTGTTCGGTACGGACGGCTTTCCCTTCCTGCTGGGCCACGAGGGGGCCGGGATCGTCGAGAGTGCCGGCGAGGGCGTGACGAACGTGAAAGAGGGCGACCACGTCATCCTCGCCTGGCGGGCGCCCTGCGGCGAATGTCGCTTCTGCCTTGCCGCAAAGCCGCACCTCTGCGCGTCCAGCCTCAACGCGACGACGAAGATGCGGGCCGAAGACGACGGCGTGGAGCTGAACGCGGTGCTTGGGATCGGGACGTTCTGCACCCATACGCTCGTTCATGCCAAACAGTGCATCCCGATCGACCCATCCTTGCCAAAGGGGCAGATGAGCCTGATTGGCTGCGGAGTGATGACCGGGGTCGGCGCTGCCCTTTACACCGCGAAGGTCGAGCCCGGATCGTCGGTCGCCGTGTTCGGCTGCGGCGGCGTCGGCGATTCGGTGATCATGGGCTCCCGGATCGCCGGCGCGACGACGATCATCGCGGTCGACCTCGACGACACAAAGCTGGAGTGGGCGAAGGGATTCGGCGCCACGCATCTCGTCAATCCGACGCACGGTGATCCGGTCCAGCAGATCAAGGACCTCACGGGCGGCTATGGCGTGAACTTCTCGTTCGAAGCCGTTGGC
>JACDDJ010000820.1:406-2177 GCA_013817065.1 Acidobacteriota bacterium | reverse complement strand
ACAGGAGCAAGGAATGCTGCGGCTGATCGCTTCGGTGCTCACCGCCATCACCGTCAGCGTGTTGATGTTATCGGCGGCGGGAATCTACGCGCTGATGTCGTTCACCGTCGCTCAGCGCCGGAAGGAGATCGGCATTCGCGCCGCGCTTGGTGCTGATGCGGGTCAGATCTTCCGCAGTATCTGCTCCCGTGCCCTGTGGCAGATGACGGGAGGCGCGGCGCTCGGACTGGCGGTGGCGGCGCTGCTGGAAGTGGCGACGGAAGGCGGCTTGATGAGCGGCAACGGAATGGTTGTCCTGCCTGCCGTCACAGCGGTGGTGATGACGGTCGGCATGCTTGCCGCGCTCGGCCCGGCGCGGCGCGGCTGGCGCATCCAGCCGACCGAAGCGCTGCGCGAGCAGTAATCACTTTCGTTCGACGATCCAGATGTCCGCTTCGGCCCTGGCGGCGCCGTAGTAGATCGTTTTGTTGTCCGGGCTGATGGCGAACACATCGTCGATCGCCGGTGCCGGTAAACGCACGTCGACGACAGAGCGTGTCCGCGTGACCGTGTCGATCAGAACGAGCTCGGTACCACCGCTTGTGAAGTAGACGCCCGACGGCTGTCGGCCAGCCACCTCACTCCGAAACACTGGTCATCTGAGAGGACGGTTGTCGTCCGCGTTCCAAGGTCGTAAACAGCTGCCCCATTGGTGCGCCCGGTGCCGGATTGAATATACCCGGCTAGCCGGGACCCGTCTGGCGACCACGCAGTGGCGACGAGGCGATGTTGATCGCTCGCCCTCATCCCTGGAAGTTCGGTCGGCGCCGCTCCACCGGTATCGAGTCCAACGAGAAAGCTCCCGCTACGCCCACCATCACCACCGAAGACGACCGCGTCTCCTTTCGGTGAGGTCACGATGCACGATGCCGCGCGCATGCGCGGCCGCCACGCCTCTCGCGATCTGCAGCGCGTAGGCCACGGCGCGGCGCTGGGGCAGTGCGCCGGCCGTGATGCGCGCGCGGAGCGTCTCGCCGTCCACGAGCTCGGTGACGACGAAGGCGGTCCCGCCGTCCTGGACGGACTCGAAGATGGCGAGGATGTTCGGATGCGAGAGCTTCGCGACACTCATCGCTTCGCGTTCGAATCTGGCGAGTGCGGTCGGATCGATGGCGAGGGAGGCGGAAAGCACCTTGATGGCGACTTCGCGATCGAGCCGCGTCGCGCGCTCGATACACCTCACCCATGCCGCCAGCGCCGAGCGGGCCGAGTATTTCGTATGAACCGAGCCGTGCGCCTGCGGTTAGCGACAGGCTCAGGATCTCTGCGGTGACATGGAGTGCGCGGATTATATGCGCCCCTGCGTTCGAGCAGCCGATCGGCACGGAAATAAGTCTGTGAGTTGACGCCGAAAGACCTGTTCCGAGCAGACTTCTCGAGCGACTTACGCGTTTTTCCGCCCTATTTCGCAGGCCATGTCATTGCACTGACGGCGAGCATGGTTCCCGGGCGGCTCGTGTTCGCGGTGTTCCTGGTCCTCCAGGCGGCTGACGGTCTGATCACGTATGGCGCCGTGTCGATTTACGGCAGCATGGCGGAAGGCAACCCGCTGCTCCAGACGTGGATCGAATTGGCCGACGCCGGTCCGGCGTTGCTCGGCGCGAAGCTCCTGGCCAGCGGTTGCGGCGGCATCTTGTACTTCGCGGGGTTCACGCGCGTTCTTGCCGCGCTTACGGTCTTCTACTTTTTCGGCGCGCTGGTCCCATGGCTGACGGTGCTCTGGTCCTAAGGA
>JACDDJ010000820.1:0-396 GCA_013817065.1 Acidobacteriota bacterium | reverse complement strand
CTGACGCACTGTCAACACGCGCACGCCTTCAGGCAAACCCCAAGACGATCCTAAATCCGGTTCTCTCAACGGGATGGCGATCTGAGCGACGAGCTGGCTGCAGCGTTGCCTTGGTGCTTGCGCACACTCTCCGCGCGCGCCCGCCCGCTTGATTGGTGCCGCGCCTACTTTTCCGGGATTCTCCCCGTAGAACTTCCAGTTCACGGTCATGTCACGGGTCAATTTCTGCTTCGAGACCGCCAGGCGCAGCATCGCGATCGGCATGCTCCCCTGGCGCATGATCTCGTCGTGGAAATCCTTCTCGGTGCGCTGACCGCTATCGACGATCTCACGGCGCATCCCGCGGATCTGCAGTCCACCGAGCAGATAGGCGGCCTGGTAGAGCGATCCGTAGGT
>JACDDJ010000819.1 GCA_013817065.1 Acidobacteriota bacterium | reverse complement strand
CGAGCATGCTGTGCCTCGTCTGAGTCCGGTGCCACGAAACGGCTGGGGGTTCGCGAACGCCCTAATGGTCGTGCGTGGCGCCGAGCTTCCCGATCTCCGCCTTGATCGCGAAGCTGTTGGTCGCCGCATACTGCACGCCCGGCGTCACGCCACGAAGCACCTCCACCCAGGTGCCGTCGGAGCGCCCGAGCTCCAGCGGCCTGGCCTCGAACCAGTCACCGTACCGCACGAACACGACCTGCCAGTCACGAAAGGTCTGGATGGACTCCGCCAGGACGGCCATCGGCACGGTCGCCGATTCCTGGACCAGTTGAACCGTGACGAACAGTCCGGGACGCCACTTCCCATCCGGATTCGGGATGACGATCCGCGCGGTGGCACTACGCGTCTCCTCGCCGACGAGTGAGCCGATGTACGTCACCCGCCCGCGCGCGTCGCGGCCCAGGTCTTTAGAGACAATCGTCGCCTCCTGACCTTGCCGGACGGCGTTCAGACTGGCCGCTGTGATGGCCGCTTCCACCCACACGGAAGAGAGATCGGCGATGACGAAGATGTCGCGATCAGCTGCGACCGCTTCACCAATCGTGACGTCGCGTTCGATCACCGTGCCATTGAGCGGGGCACGAATCTCGTAGCGCGGCAGGCTCTCCGGGGCGGCGGACGCCAAGGTCTTGAGTGAGGCCGGCGACACGCCCAGCGCGACGAGCTTCTGCGCCGCGACCTCCTCCGTGAGCTGGGCCTCCTCGAAGACGCGGCGCGCTTCGCGATAGTCCTGCTCGGCGGAAATTTTCTTCTTCCAGAGACTCTCCTCACGCGCCGCCGTGACTTTGGCAAATTCCACGTGATGTGACGCCGCCAGGTATGCGCTCTTCGCATCCGCCAGTTCGCGGCTGTTGATCACCGCCATCACCTCGCCGCGGCGGACCGGGTCGCCTGCTTTCTTCCGCACCTCGAGGACGACACCCTGAAGGCGTGGCACGACGTGAGCCATACGCGTGTCGTCCGCCTTGATCTCACCTGGAACTTCGAACGTCGTGAGCATCTGCCGTGGGCCGATGGTCTGGATCTCGATCCCGGCGCTTTTCAACTGGTCAGCGGCGAGCTGCACCTTGCCTTCGATCTGCGAGTACGTCCACGCATGTGCCGTCTCGCCCGCTTTCCGCGATGCGTTCACCTTCACATCGAACGAATGCGGCTCTTCGACCACCCCTTCGCCGCGCAGATAGTCGGCCTCAGGAACAAACGTGAAACGGTCCACGCGTCCCCCGAGCCGATGCAGTTCCACCGACAGCTGCACGTCACGCGGCGGAACCGGCTTCAACTCGGCATCGTAGGGGTAGATCCGAAAGTGCGGCTCGACGCCAGTCTCGTAGATCGTGACTTCGAGCCGCAGGTCGCCCTCGGACAGGAGGCGCGCGCCGTGCGGCCCGCGCGGATAGTCGAGCGGGCCGCCTGACGTGGCGGTCGGTTCACCATCGGATGCGGCTGGCCCGCGACGAACGATGGCGGTGCCGATTACGATGCCGACAAGGACAATCAGGGCCGCGATGATGGCGCCTCTCTTATTCATGCTTTTTTCCTGCTACTTGATGACGGCCGGCGGCACGGTTGTTACGTCCGCCAGAGGAGCACCGATGAGGCGCTCTACGTCGGCCGCCGCTTCGTGATAGTCCGACAGCGCGCGAAGGTACTGCGCCCCGGCGCTGACCAGCGTGCGCTGCGCATCAAGTACCTCGAGATAGCCGAACTTGCCCAGGCGATACCCTTCACTGACAGCCTCGAACGCCTCTCGGGCTCCCGGCTGGATGCTCGACGCGAGCACCGACGCCTCGTCGCGGGCACTGGCGAGCGCACGATAAGACTCTGCAAGCGCCGTCGTGACCCGAACCTGCGCCGCGCGTTGCTCATAATGGGCCTTGCTGATCCGATCGGTGGCCTCCTGGATGCCGCCACGGTTGCGGTCGAACAACGGCAACTGGATTGATCCGCCGATCAGAAAGGCATTGCTGTCGATTTCCGTGAAGCGGCGATAGCCCGCGTTGACCGTCACGTCAGGGACTCGTTTCGAGCGTTCAACCGCGAGCGCCGCCTGACGTTGAGCGATCTCGGCTGCCCACCGCTCCAGCTCAGGATTCGCGGCCAGACGCCGTTGGAGCTCAGCGAACTCGGGCACCGGAGGC
>JACDDJ010000818.1 GCA_013817065.1 Acidobacteriota bacterium | reverse complement strand
CACGTAAGGGAGGTACGCCGACGATCTCGAACGTGGCACTCGCAATTTCAATCCCTGCCTGCTCGAACCGTCGCAACACGGATCGCGCTATGGCATCTTTCACGTCGCGAATGCCGTGATCACGAACGATGAAACGCACAGTCAGCTCAACCCAGTTATCGGTCAAGGCGTAGAACACCCGGGGCGTCAGGTCGTCCAGGCTGATGAAGTATCGCCGCTCCAGCGCCCTCCGAACGGGCTCGCTGGACGCGTCCAGGGGCTGCACTTCGGCCGCGACACACTCGAGCAGGATCGCCTCGGCACCCGTCCGATCGGCGCGATATGGAATCGGGACGGACATTTCCTCCCAGATGAACGGGAACTCTCGCGTGTAGTTGTAGACAGGTTCGTCGAACACCTTGTCGTTCGTGACAGTGACAATTCTGCCCGTAAACTGCCGGGATCGCACCCACACGGCGGGATCCGCGCCCTGCACGGCCGGGGGCTGTCCCATCTCCATGAGCTTCGTCTGCGTAAATGTGAGCGCGATAACGTCACCGCGGACACCCCCCATGGTGATGCGATCGCCGACAGTGAAGGTGTTGCCGCGCATGATCACCACGTACCCTGCGAAAGCCGTGACGACGCGCTGGAGCGCGAATGCGAGGCCGGCGCCGAAGAGGCCAATTCCGGTAGTCAGCCGCTGCGGGTCGTCGAACCAGATTGATATCAGGGCAAGGATGCCGGCGACGGCGGCCGCGATGCTCGCGCCCTGCCGTGTCCAGAACATCGCGCGTTCGTTCCGGTGCATTCCGCTGGTAAGGCGCACTACGCCGACCACCGCGGCGCGGAGCAGGAGTACGCCCAGGAGGAAACCGACGGTGAGCAGCAGTTTCCGGCCGGTCTCCGCATTGACGCCGATGAGCCTGATTCCGAGCCACTCCATAGTCAGCCTCCGGTGACCTCAGCCGTGCGTCGACGCGCACGCTTCGTCTTACGCAGTCATCGTGCCGGCTGGGGCTGCGACGGCTCCGGCGCGGCGACCGTGCGAATCAGCACCCTTCGCATACGTGTTGCACGTCGGACTGGTCGTCAGCGTCCTGAGGGGAGCAAGGAGGGTGTTTCCTGAACGTCGCGGGTTCCACCATCGTTATCTTCGAGCCGATCGAAAGCCGCGTTGCCGACAGCGCCTGACCCCGCATCTGGCGCTGCATTTGCTTGCGCGTGAATCGCGGACAAATGACTGGAGGACGGATATGCGAAGCCCGACGATTATCGCCGCAGCCGCGATTGCCGCTGCGCTCACGGCCGCCTGCGGCGGTCAGGAGCCGGCTCGAGAGCCCGCCACCGACGCGGCCGCTCGACCGGACACCGCCGCAACGGAGGCGCAGCGCAAGCGAGACGAGGACCGCACGAAGATGGAGAACCGCGTCGCTGACCTCGAGGGTCGGTGGACTGAGCTGTCGGCAACACTCGCGGCGAACTCCCGGAGCGCGACGGCAGCGATAAAGGAAGAGGTCATCGAAGACGTGAAGAACGTTCGTGGTGCGGTGGCTGACCTGAGAACGACGACGGCTGAGAACTGGTGGGAGCGCCACGAGCGGATCATGGAACGTAATGCTGAGGACATAGAGGAGGACGTGCGCCGGTTTACAAAAGGACGTCGGACTCCGGCCCCCGCCAGCACACCCGATCCACCATCAGGCGCAGCACCTTTCGAATCCCGTCGCGATCGGTTCGTCACCCGTCTGCAGAACAGAGTGGACGCGATGGAGGAGCACCTGAAGAACGCTCGGGCCACCGGTGCACAGCGCGCAGAACTGGAGGATACGCGGGCGCGGGTCGGCAAGCTGAAGGAGGACGTCGAGAGACTGCGGAAGGCATCGCCGGATGACTGGTGGGATCTCAGCGCTACGCGCGTCAACGAGTACATCGACCGGGTGGAGAACTCGATCCGCCGTCTGGACGACAACAAGACAGGCGCGTGACGCGGTCGTGAGGGTCACCGGGTGGACCTCGGGCGGGGGAACTCCCGTCGCTCAGGAATGGCCCACACCTCGCCGCAGTCCTGGCAACGGAGGTAGACGAAACGCTCCGTCAGCGTGGCCGCTTTCGCAACCTCTGCGTCGCACTTCGGGCACTGCTGGCGGTCCACCTGTGGGAGAGAGGTCGTGTCTGCCACGTACGTCACCGCGATGCTTGTG
>JACDDJ010000196.1 GCA_013817065.1 Acidobacteriota bacterium | reverse complement strand
TGTCTCTGTCGTCGCCATCATTCCGGCACGGTACCAGTCGTCCCGACTCCCAGGAAAAGCTCTCGCCGACATCGGCGGCCATCCGATGATCGAGCATGTCTACCGCCGGACGCTCGCCGCGCGCGGCATCACCAGCGTGATCGTCGCGACCGACGATCGGCGCATTGCCGACGCCGTCGCGGCGTTCGGCGGCGATGTCCGCATGACTTCCCCGGATCATCCCAGCGGCACCGACCGACTCGCAGAGGTGGCCGCCGGACTCACCTGCGACATCGTGCTCAACGTCCAGGGCGATGAGCCGCTGATCGATCCACAGATGATCGAAGAGGCGCTCGCCCCGATGATCGCGGACCCGAAGCTTGCGATGGCCACGCTGCGTCGGCGGATCGAAGATCCCGCTGATCTGCAGAATCCCAACGTCACGAAAGTCGTGGTAGACCAGGACGGCTACGCGTTGTATTTTTCTCGCGCGCCGATCCCGTTCACGCGCCGCGGATCGGAGCCGGCGCCGGCCTGGCGCCACATTGGTTTATACGTGTATCGCCGTGAGAGCCTCTTGAGACTTTCAGCGCTGCCAGCCACCGCGATGGAGCGGGCCGAAGCCCTGGAGCAGTTGCGGGCGCTCGAGCACGGCATCAGGATCAAAACGATAGAGACGATGCACGACTCGGTCGGCGTCGACACACCCGAGGATCTCGCGCGGGTGAGGCAATTGACGCCGGCCCCGCTCGTGCTCGGCGGATAGTGTTTCGTTTTTCAGGAGACGAGATGCAGCAGACGGATACCCAGAACCCCGGCCACAAACGCACCCGCCCACTGAAGTACATCCTCGTCACGGGAGGCGTCGTTTCCTCTCTCGGGAAGGGGTTGGCTGCCGCGTCGATCGGCGCCATCCTGGAAGGACACGGCTACAAGGTCGCCCTCCAGAAGTTCGATCCATACATCAACGTGGATCCGGGCACGATGAGTCCCTACCAGCACGGCGAGGTCTACGTCACCGACGACGGCGCGGAGACGGATCTCGACCTGGGGCACTACGAGCGTTTCACCAACCAGGTGACGACGCACGCGAGCAACTGGACGACCGGCAAGATCTATCTGTCGGTCATCCAGAAGGAACGCCGCGGCGACTATCTCGGGCGGACGGTGCAGGTCATTCCGCACATCACCAACGAGATCAAGGACAACATCCGCGCGGTCGCTGACGACGTCGACATCGTGCTCGTCGAGATCGGCGGCACGGTCGGCGACATCGAGAGCCTACCCTTCCTCGAGGCCATCCGCCAGTTGCGGCAGGACGTCGGCCGCGAGAACACCCTCTACATCCACCTCACGCTGGTGCCGTTCATCGGTGCCGCCGGCGAGTTGAAGACAAAGCCCACCCAGCACAGCGTCCGCGACCTGCGCGCAATCGGAATCCAGCCCGACATCCTGCTGTGCCGCACCGACCGCTTCCTCGACCAGGAGATCAAGCGCAAGATCGCGCTGTTCTGTGACGTCGACGAAGAGGCAGTAATCACCGCCAAGGACGTGTCGAGCATCTATGAAGTCCCGCTCGTGCTCGCCGGCGAAGGGCTGGACCGCATTGTCCTGCAGCGGCTGAACCTGCCGGCCAGCGAAGCGAAGATGGACGGATGGGCCGATCTCGTCGACCGGATCAAGAACCCGAAGGACGAACTCACGATCCACGTCGTCGGCAAGTACGTGGGTTACGAGGACTCGTACAAGAGCCTCAACGAGGCGCTGTACCACGGCGGCTTCAAGCATCGTTTGCGCGTCAACATTCGGTGGGTGGAGGCCGAGGCGCTCGAACAGCCGGGAGGCGAGCAGCTGCTGGATGGCGCTGACGGCATCCTCGTGCCCGGCGGGTTCGGCGATCGCGGCACACGTGGCATGATGCGGGCGGCCGAAATCGCGCGCGAGCGCGGCATTCCCTACTTCGGCATCTGCTACGGGTTCCAGTGGGCGGCGGTCGAATACGCCCGGCACGTGTGCGGCCTGGTGAACGCGGACTCGACCGAATGCTCGCCCGACACGGCGCAGAACGTGATCTATAAGCTCCGTGACCTGCTCGGTGTCGACGACTTGGGCGGGACGATGCGGCTCGGATCCTATGAGTGCGCGCTCAAGCCAGGATCGCGTTCGCACGCGCTGTATGGCACCGAGGTCATCCGGGAACGTCATCGCCACCGTTACGAGTTCAACTGCCTCTTCGAGCCGGCGCTCACGAAGCAAGGGCTCGAGATCGTCGGTCGCTCACTGGACGGCAAGTTCGTGGAGATCATCGAGCTGCCCTTGCATCCCTGGTACGTGGCGGTACAGTTCCACCCCGAATTCAAGTCGAAGCCGCTCAAAGCGCATCCGCTGTTTGCGGGATTCGTGCAGGCGAGTCATCAGCACAAGGTGGACGCCGGGCGTCAGGCCACCGCTTCGGTCGCGGGGTAGCGATTGCAGCCAGTCACGTTTGCGGGGCTCACCATTGGCGGGAACGCTCCGCTCCTCCTGATCGCCGGTCCGTGCGTGATCGAGAGCGAATCACACGCAATCGACACGGCGCTCGCGGTGCGTGACATCGCCCAACGCGCCGGCGTTCAGTACGTCTTCAAGGCGTCGTTCGACAAGGCGAACCGGACGTCGTTGAGCTCATTCCGCGGCCCCGGCCTCGCCGAAGGCGTGCGGATCCTGAAGCTGGTGAAGGAGCGGGTCAAGGTGCCCGTATTAACCGACATCCACGAGCCCGCGCAGGCGATGGTTGCGGCTGAAGTCGCCGACGTCCTCCAGATCCCCGCCTTCCTGTGCCGGCAGACTGACCTGCTGGTTGCAGCCGCCCGCACCGGGCGCGTCGTGAACATTAAGAAGGGACAGTTCCTCGCTCCAAACGACATGCGCCACGCGATCAACAAGGTGACCGAGAGCGGAAATCAGAACGTGATCCTGACCGAGCGGGGCTTTACCTTCGGCTACAACAACCTGGTCGTCGATATGCGCTCGTTCCCGATGCTGCGCGCGCTCGGATTCCCCGTCGTCTACGACGTGACACATAGTCTCCAGCTGCCCGGCGCGGGTGACGGCGTCACCGCCGGCCAGGCAGAGTACATCGTCCCGATGGCGTCAGCCGGAGTGGCAGCTGGTGTGGACGGCGTCTTTATGGAAGTGCACGAGAAACCCGCGCGCGCCAGGAGCGACGCACAGAACGCGCTGCGTCTCGACCTGCTGGACCCCCTGCTCCACCGGCTCGTGAAGATCCACGGTATTGCGCGTGGAGCCAGCGAATGAACGACGCGCCAGGCGCATCGCTCGAATTGGCCCGCAAGGTCCTCCGGACCGAGGCGCAGGCGATCCTTGGCCTGGTCGACCGCATCGACGGCGATTTCGAACGCACCGTCCAGTTGCTCTTCGAGTGCAGGGGCCGGGTCATCGTGACCGGCATGGGCAAGTCCGGGATCATCTGCCGGAAGATCGCGGCGACGCTGTCGAGCACCGGCACGCCGTCCTACTTTCTGCACCCGGCCGAAGCGATCCACGGCGACCTCGGTGCCATTCGCGAGGAGGATGTCGTGCTCGCCCTCTCCCACAGCGGCGAGACGGCGGAGCTCGTTCGTCTGCTCGAGTCGATCCGCCGCATCGGCGCGAAGCTGGTCGCGATCACGGGCGATGCGGGATCGACGCTCGCGCGTGCCTCCGATGTGACGCTGGACTGCAGCATCGCCGAGGAGGCCTGCCCCATGAACCTTGCTCCCACCGCGAGCACCACGGCGGCACTCGCCCTTGGCGATGCGCTGGCGATGACGCTGCTGGTCCGCAAGGGATTCCGTGAGGAGGACTTCGCCTCGCTGCATCCGGGCGGCAAGCTGGGGCGGCGCCTGATGCGCGTGGAACACGTGATGCATTCTGGCGACGCGGCGCCGATCGTGCGTCTCGTGACACCGATGCATGATGTCTTTCACGTCATGTCCGACAAGCGCCTCGGCATGACGTGCGTGGTCGACGAGGCCGGCAAGCTTGCAGGGATCTTCACCGACGGGGACCTGCGGCGCTTGATGATCGCCTCGGTGGACGTGCTGTCACTGAAAGCCGGCGACGTCATGAAGAGGGACCCGCGGACGATCCGTCGTGAGATGCTCGCGGTCGAGGCGCTGAAGATCATGGAGACACACAAGATCACCTCCGTCGTGGTGGCCAGCGACGAGGGCCATGTCGAGGGTGTGGTGCACCTGCACGATCTCTGGCGCACGCAGATGATCTAGTGGTGAGCCCCCTGAGCCTCAACGCACGCGCCGAACGCGTCCGCCTGATCCTGCTTGACGTCGACGGTGTTCTGACCGACGGCGGCGTCATCATGCACGCCGACGGCAGCGAATCGAAGGAGTTCCACATTCGCGACGGCGCCGCGATCGTGTGGGCGATGCAGGCGGGGATTCCCGTCGGACTTCTGTCCGCCCGGACCTCGCTGGCAACCACGCAACGCGCCACTCAACTCGGGATCCGCATCGTCTCGCAGGGCATTGGCAGCAAGTCGACGGAGTTCGCCCGGATCGTCGCCGAGCAGGGGCTGGACGACGACGCAGTGGCCTACATGGGCGATGACCTGCTCGACCTCGGGGCCCTCGGTCGAGCCGGCCTTGCCGCCGCGCCCGCAGATGGTGCGCCGGAGGTGCGGGCTGCGGCACACTGGACGAGCACCCTCGGTGGTGGACGCGGGGCCGTCCGGGAGTTCATCGAGTTGATCCTTCGCGCGCAGTCGCGCTGGGACGGGATCGTGAAAGGCTTCTCAGCCTGATGGGCCCCCTGACGACGATCTCGATCCTGGTGGCGCTGTTAGCGGGCCTCGCCGCCGGCAAGGCGTGGGAACGTTACAAGCTGCGCGACGGACGCTGGATCGATCGGCGCCGCGCTCGTGAGTCTCCCCACTACATGCTGGGCCTCAACTTCCTGGTCGCCGATCA
Source organism: Acidobacteriota bacterium (assembly GCA_013817065.1). GTDB lineage: Bacteria > Acidobacteriota > Vicinamibacteria > Vicinamibacterales > 2-12-FULL-66-21 > JACDCA01. The sequence continues at coordinate 2,841 of JACDDJ010000196.1, read as the reverse complement.
GATCGATCCCGCCATTGAGGAGTTGAGCAAAGCCGCCGAGGCTGCCGGCGACGCGCTCGAGATTCATTTGATCCTCGGCAATCTCTATCGCGAGAAGGGGCAGGTGGGCCGGGCCATTCAAGAGCATCAAGCGCTGCTGCAGCGTCCGCACCTGCGCAAGCTCGAACACGCGAACGTCCTGCTCTGCCTCGGCCTCGACTACAAGCAGGGCGGATTCGTCGATCGGGCAATGGAAGCCTTCACCGAGGTGCTGCGACTGGATCCCGGCAACGCCTATGCGCTGGCAAACCTCGAGAAGCTTTACGAGGAGCAGCACCAGTGGAGCGACGCGTATGCCACGCGTCAGAAGCTCGTCGCCGCGGCACCCGAGACGGAGAAGCCGCGTCATCAACGCATTCTCGCGTTCCTGGAGGATGCCCTCGGGGAGGAGGCCCGCAAGCGAGGCGACCACGCTGCCGCCGCGGTCCGCTTTGATGCCGCCATCGAACTGGACCCGGCGAACACTCCCGCCTATCTGAACCTGGGGGATACCCGGTACGAGCGTGGCGACGCCGCCGGCGCGATCGCGGCGTGGGAGGCGCTCGTCAGCGCCGCGCCGGATCGCGCCTATCTCGCTTTTTCGCGCCTCGAGACCGCCTATGCGACCGGAGGTGACAGCGGGCGCTTCCCGGCCATGTGCCGGCGGTTGATCCACGAGAATCCGCAGGAGTGGCGAGCCCGCCTTGCGCTGGCGCGCCACCTCTCCACGCGCCAGGCTCCGGAAGAGGCACTCGAGTTGCTGTTCGAGGCGCTCGTGATCAATCCCCACGCCCTCGCCTTGCATCAGGCGATCTGGGAGACGCTCTCGATCCGCGACTTCGCCCAGCCCCTGGTCGTCCGTTACATCGACTTGACGCGTGCATCTGTCTTCTACCTGGATCCGCACGTGTGCGTTCGCTGCCGCTATCGCAGCACGGAGTTGCTCTGGCACTGCCCGCACTGCCACGAGTGGGACAGCTTCGTCGAAGAGAGAATCGCACCGGCCAAGAACGACGACGCGCTCGCCTGAGGGCCCCAGAAGACAGCACAGAAGAGCCACAGAAGAAACACAGCGGTCATAGGACGCGGATTCTTCTGTGGTGCCCCTGTGACCGTGTTTTTGCTGTGGCTGGTCTCGGGGCGGCTGGATCGGGTGCGCACGGCGGCAAAGGCGACCTCGACGTGTTCATCCGTGGACTCCGTGTCTGTACCCGTGAGATCGGTGTGGCTATCCGTGAGATTCGTGCGTCAGGGTCTGGTAAATCTGCTGCACCTGCTCGGCGGTTTCGTCGAAGGCGCCGTCGGTCCGGATGACGTAATCGGCTCGCGAGACCTTCTCGCCGATCGGCCATTGGGCAGCGAGGCGCGCGCGCGCCGCCTCAGCGCTCAGGCGGTCACGAGAGACGAGGCGGCGGAACTGCTCGTCGGGCGCGCATGCGCACACGATCACGCAGTCGTAGTCGTGCTACTGGCCGGTCTCATATAGCAGCGGAATATCGGCGATCGCGAACCGGGTGCCGGCCTGGCGCGTTGCCAACCACTCGTTGATGCGACGGTAGACTTCGGGGTGCACGATCGCCTCGAGGTCGGCGCGTGCGCTGCGGTCCGCAAAGACGAGACTGCCCAGTGCGGTCCGATCGAGCCGACCGTCCTCGAGAATGACGGATGGGCCGAAGCGCGAGGCGATCGCTGCGAGCCCCGGCGATCCGGGAGCAACGGCCTCGCGTGCCAGCAGGTCGGCATCCACGACCGGCACGCCGAGCGCGGCGAACCGGGCGCTGCAGAAACTCTTGCCGGTTGCGATGCCGCCGGTCAACGCGACCCTCAGCATCGCTCAGCGCCGAGTCCGGCGCCCCTCTGCTGCAGCGAGGGTGTTCTTGAGCAGCATCGCGATCGTCAAGGGGCCTACCCCGCCCGGTACTGGCGTCAAGGCGCCGGCGATTTCGGTGACGTTCGGGTGAACGTCTCCGACTACGGCCGAGCCGCGCCGCTCGAACTCTCCCATCCGGATGGAACCCGCACCGAAGAGACTTGCCGCAGCCGCGGAGTCGGTCACTCGGTTGATGCCGACGTCAACGACGGTGGCCCCTGGCTTCACAAAATCCTTCGTGACGAACCCTGCTCTGCCGATGGCTGCCACGAGGATGTCGCCGGTGCGCGCCGTGGCCTGCAGGTCCGGCGTCTTGGAGTGGCAGATCGTGACCGTCGCGTCACGCTGAAGCAGGAGCATCGCCATCGGCTTGCCAACGATCTCGCTGCGGCCAATGACGACCGCGTGGGTGCCGGCAATCGGGATTGCGCAGCGTTCGAGCATCTCGATGACACCTGACGGTGTGCACGGCACGAGCCGGGCACGGCCCTGCACCAGGTGACCGACACTCACCGGACTGAAGCCATCGACGTCCTTGTCGGGACTGATTGCGTCGAAGACCTGCTGTGAGGCTCCGCTGCCCATCGATGCCGGCAAGGGCGCCTGGACGAGAATCCCGTCGTGCGCGTCGCTCTCGTTCAAACGCGCCACCAGGGCCAACAGGTCCGCGAGCGGCGCTGTCGGCGGCAGTCGTCGCAGATCGACGAGAAGGCCCGAGTCCGCCCCGGCCGTGACCTTGTTACGAACGTAGATCTCTGAGGCCGGGTCGTCGCCGACGAGGACGATACCGAGACAGGGCGGACGGCCGGCGCGCGCCGTGAAATCGGCGACGCCGGGTTGAACGGAGGCCCTGATCTCCGCCGCGATCGCGGTACCGTTGAGGATCCGAGCAGACATGGTCAGGTTGAATGTTACCCAGAAACAGCGCGGGCCAGCGGCGATCGGAGGATCAC
>JACDDJ010000195.1 GCA_013817065.1 Acidobacteriota bacterium | reverse complement strand
AAGTTGTTCGGGCGCACCGGCCTGGCGATGAGAGACTTCGATCTCGTTGAGCTCAATGAAGCGTTCGCCGCGCAAGTGCTCGCGGTGTTGAAGGATGAGCCGATCGACGCCGACCGCGTGAATGTCAATGGCGGCGCGATCGCGCTCGGGCATCCAATCGGGGCGACCGGCGCACGGATCATCGTCACGCTGCTGCACGAGATGCAGAAGCGCAGGGTGCGGCGCGGCCTCGCGACACTGTGCGTCAGCGGGGGAATGGGGATGGCGATGGCGTTTGAATCATGCGAATAGCAGTCATCCCCGGCGACGGGATCGGGAAGGAAGTCACTGCCGAAGCCGTCAAGGTCCTTCACGCCGTGGCGAAAAAATTCGGACGGACGTTCGAGCTCGAGCATCTCCCCTGGAGCGCCGACCACTACGTCCAGACCGGCGAGACACTGCCGGCGAACGGCTACGACCTCCTCCGTCAGTTCGACGCCATCCTGATCGGTGCACTCGGGGATCCGCGCGTGCCCGACAACCGGCACGCACGCGAAATCCTCCTCGGCACCCGCTTCGAGCTCGACCTCTACGTCAACTACCGTCCCGTGAAGTTGCTTGCCGAACGGCTCTGTCCTCTAAAGGACCGCGGTCCCTCAGATGTGAAGTTCGTGGTGTTTCGGGAGAATACCGAAGGCGTCTACGTCAGCATCGGTGGACGCTTCAAACCGAATACGGATGACGAGGTCGCGATCCAGGAAGAGATCAACACCTATAAAGGTGTGCACCGCATCATCCGCCATGCCTTCGAGTATGCGCAGAAGCACGGTTTGACCAGGGTGTGCATGGCCGACAAGAGCAACGCCATGACCCAGGGTCACGCCCTGTGGCAGCGCGTCTTCAAAGAGGTGGCGGCGCAATATCCCGGCATCACACCGACCCACTACTACATCGACGCACTGGTGATGTACATGGTCCTCGACCCCGGCCAGTTCGAGGTCATTGTCACCAACAACCTGTTCGGCGACATCATCACTGACCTCGGCGCCACGTTCCAGGGCGGACTCGGCATGGCGGCGTCGGGAAACATCCATCCCGGCAGGACGTCGATGTTCGAGCCGGTTCATGGATCGGCGCCGAAGTTCGCCGGTAAGAACATCGCCAACCCGATCGGAGCGATCGCGTCGGCCGCGATGCTCCTCGAGACGCTGGGCGCCACCGAAGAAGCGGCCGCCATCGAAGCTGCCGTGCTGAAGTCGGTCGAAGACAACCAGGTGACGTCCGACATCGGCGGCACCCTCGGCACTCGCGAGGCGGGCGACTACATCGCAGAAATTTTGAAAGCATAGGACTCATGAATAAAGACATCTACATACTCGGCGGCGCGCGGACGCCGATGGCGGATTACGCGGGCAAACTGAAGGACATCTCGGCGCTCGAACTCGGTGCCATCGCCTCGCGCGCGGCGCTCGAGCGGACTGGCGTGAAGCCGGAAGCGATCGATCATGTCGTTTTCGGCAATGTCCTGCAGACCAGCTCGGATGCCGTGTATGGCGCGCGACACGTCAGTCTCAAGGCGGGGCTTCCGGTCGAAGTTCCCGCGTTGACGGTCAATCGCCTGTGCGGCTCCGGCATCCAGGCGGCCGTGAGCGGTGGACAGTTGATCCTCCTCGGCGAGGCCGATGTCGTCTTGACCGGCGGCGTGGAGAGCATGAGCCAGGCGCCGCATGTCATCCGCGGTCTGCGCAGTGGGCTTCGTCTTGGCCAGGGCCAGCTCGAAGACACGCTCTGGTCGGCACTGCTCGATACACATTGTGGCTGCACCATGGCTGGCACCGCCGAGAACTGCGCGGCCAAATACGGGATCAGCCGCCAGGCCCAGGACGAATACGCCATTCGCAGCCAGCAACTCGCCGACAAGGCCTGGAAGGAAGGCCGGTTGAAGGAAGAAGTCGTGCCGGTGGAGTTGAAGTCGCGCAAGGGCGTCGAGTTCTTCTCGCAGGACGATCACATGCGTCCGGATACGACGATGGAAGGGCTGGCCAAGTTGCCGGCCGCCTTCAGCAAGAATGGCTGCGTCACCGCCGGCAATGCGTCCGGCATCGTCGACGGCGGCGCCGCGTTGCTGCTCGCATCGGAAGCCGGCGTGAAGAAGCACGGCCTGACGCCGCTCGCGCGCCTGACGCATTGGGCGTACGTCGGTGTCGAGCCCACGTTGATGGGGATGGGGCCCGCCCCGGCGACGCGCCTCGTCCTCGAGAAGGCGAAGCTCACGCTCGACGACATTGACCTCGTCGAGGTCAACGAAGCGTTCGCGGCCCAGTACCTCGCTGTCGAGAAGGAGCTCGGTCTCGATCGCGATCGGGTCAACGTGAACGGCGGCGCGATCGCGCTCGGCCATCCGCTCGGCATGACCGGCACTCGCATTCTGCTGTCGCTGACTCTCGAGTTGCGCCGGCGCGGACTCAAGCGGGGACTGGCGACAGCGTGTATCGGCGGCGGGCAGGGGATCGCTGCCATTGTGGAGACGGTCTAATGGACATCAAGACGGTTGGCGTGTTGGGTTGCGGCCTCATGGGCTCCGGCATCGCGCAGGTGTGCGCGGCGTCCGGGTACAAAACCATCGTTCTCGAGGTCGAGCAGTCGTTCCTCGACAAGGGGCTCGGCCGCACGAAGAAGTTCCTGAACGACGGCGTCGAAAAGGGGAAGGTCACGCCCGAAGCGCGTGACACCACCCTTGCGAATCTGTCCGGCACCACAAAGTACGAGGACCTCAAGGACTCCGACCTGATCATCGAGGTCATCATCGAGAACCTCGACGAGAAGGCGAAGGCGTTCGCGGCGCTCGAGGCGGTCGTTGGCGAGGGCACGATCTTCTGCTCGAATACCTCCTCGCTGTGCATCACCGAGCTTGCCGCGCGGACCAAACGTCCGGATCGCTTCGCCGGCCTGCACTTCTTCAATCCAGTCCCGCTGATGAAGCTTGTCGAAGTGATTCGCGGATTGACGACCAGCGATGAGACCTATCAGAAGGTCTTCGCGTTCGCCCAGTCTCTCGGCAAGGAACCCATCACCGCCCCGGACAAGCCAGGCTTCATCGTCAATCGCCTGCTGGTGCCGTATCTGCTCGACGCGGTCCGCGCCTACGATCAGGGGCTGGGGACCGTCGAGGACATCGACAAGGGTATGAAGCTCGGGACGGGCTACCCGATGGGACCGTTCACGCTCCTCGACTACGTCGGCCTCGACACCACCTACTACATCGCGAACATCATGTTCGACGAATACCGCGAGCCGTCCTACGCGCCGCCGCCGCTGCTGAAGCGCATGGTCCTGGCCGGGTATCTGGGGCGGAAGTCAGGTCAAGGGTTCTACAAGTACTGATCGCTTGAGTCTTTTGCGGATGTGGATGGCCTGCCAACCACATCCGCGTCCTCCTGCCGCTCACTGTCAACTCCCAAATTCCAACTCCCGACTCCAACGCCGAACTTCCAACGAATACTTCTGTCACCGCTTCTGCTTCAGCGTGACCAGGAGACGTTCGGCCTGCTGCTTGAACTCTCGGTCCTCAGGAACCCAGGCGGGATCGACGGGCGCGTCGAGGACGCGCAGTAGTTCGGCGATGGCTTCGGCCCTGCGATCAAGCCCGAGGAGCGTTCCCGCAAGGAAGAACCTCGAGGAGGTGCTGTTGACGTTGTAAGTGAGCGATCGCTGCAGGTGTTCTTCGGACTTTTGCTTGCTTCCACCGAACAGTGATGGCACCTTGAAGTACCAGCGGCCCAGGGCCCGGTCGGCGGATCCCTGCTGGAAGGCAGGATCGAGGCTCAACACCGTCAGCAGCGCATCGCGGATCGAGCCGCGGTACTTCAAACCCTGGCGCAATCCGAAAGACTCGGCGAGCGCCCCCATGTTCGCCGCCATCCAGAAATGCCCCTCCGGCTTGCGCGGTTCGATCGCCGCGGCGGAACGGCCGGCCTCCACTCCCGTTTCGAGAAATCGCTTGCGCTCGGTTTCGGGGGCGTGGCCTCCGAGCCAGTAGTGGGCTCGCGCCAGCTTCCATGCGGCGTCGTAATCTCGAGGGTTCGTCTTTAGACGCCGCGCCCAGATCTCCGCCGCCTGGCGCGCACTGGCGATCTGTTCGCGCTGCGCGTACAGGACGTCGGCATCCGGCGCCTGCGGCAGGATCCCAAAAAACGCGAGATAGAATACGAGAATGCAGGACATCATCAGGCGGCTGCTCGCCGAGCTCGGTGAAGATGCGTCGCGCGAAGGTCTGCTCGATACTCCGAAGCGGGTCGAAAAGTCGTTCCGCTTCCTGACCAGCGGTTACCAGGCCGACGTGGACGAGGTGCTCAACAGCGCACTGTTCAGCGTGGATTATAACGAGATGGTGATCGTGAAGGACATCGACTTCTACAGTCTGTGCGAGCATCACCTCCTGCCGTTCTTCGGCAGATGCCACGTCGCTTACATCCCCAATGGACGGGTTCTCGGCCTCAGCAAGATCCCGCGCATCGTCGAGATCTTCTCGCGCCGGCTGCAGGTGCAGGAGCGGCTCACCAACCAGATCGCCGCCACCATCCTCGAGAAAATCGAGCCGCTCGGCGTCGGTGTCGTGATGGAAGCGACGCATCTCTGCATGTCGATGCGCGGCATCCAGAAGCAGAACTCCGCGGCGGTGACGAGCGCGATGCTGGGGTCGTTCCGCAGTGACCCGCGCACGCGCTCAGAATTCCTCTCCCTGATCAAAGGACGGCAGTGATGCGGAAGAGCATTGCGGCAATCGCCTGCGTGTTGTTGCTGCTGACGACCGGAGCCGATGCACAGCGCCGCACCACCCGGAAGCCGGCACCCCCGGCGCCGCCGAAGACGGAACCCGCAAAGGTGCAGTGCCGTGAATCACTCGGCACCGGTGTGCGCACGCAGGCGTCGTACTGCTTCGTCCTGGCCGGACGGGATCCGGCCGAGGGCGTCGTAGTCACGATTCCTTCGCATACCGGGCCCGCCAGCCTGATGTTCGACCTCCACAACCGGCACACCTACTCCGAAGAGGACGTCAAGTCGGGTCGCGGTTTCGCGGCCTATACCGCGGTGATCGGCGTCCTGACGATGAAGGGCGAGTTGCTAAGCCGGGGCGCGGTTCGCAGCGAGTTCCGGAAAGCGTCGGATCTGTTCGACCGCATTGGCGGTGGCGCGGGACCCGGTGGCGTCAAGGCCGTCGCGCCGATCGGGCAGGAAACCGTCAGGGTCGGGATCCCGGCCGGTGTGACGCAGGTGAGTCTTCTCGGCGAGGTACTCGACTCGTTGACGTCGATCGGCCGCGAGGCGGCGTCGCCCGGACGGCCGGTCGCGATCGTCAGCAACGTCCGCGTCGAGTATCGTCCTGGGAAGTAGCGCTCAGTGCCGCCCAGTCGTCCAGTCATGCCGGGCGACGATCATCTTCATCTCGAGCAACTCGATCAGTGAGCGGCAGCGGGCCAGCAGCCCATGCCGTTCGAGCAGCGCCTGCTTCTCGAGCGGCTCGAGTTGCATGTACTGGGCGAGCGCATTGACGACGTCCTCGTCGGCCATCGCCGGCGCCACCATCGCGTCGGCGCCGCGCTCTTTTGCCTGCGGCACGAGCAGCGCCTCCAGCCGGCGCCGTGCCGCGCGGATCTGGTCACGCTCGGCTTCGACCAACGGCTCGTGGAGTGTCTCGACCCGCGCCACCCGGTAGCTCGGCATGCGGCGGTCGGCGTTCTCTCCTGGAGCCTCGGTGTCGTCCTCGTTGAGGATCCTGAACTTCTCCAGCCCGCGCAAAACGATGTTGTAGCGGCCGCCGGGCAGGCGCTCGTGATGCGTGATCAGGCCGGCGCAGCCGGTCGGATACACCGGTGGGCGCCCTTCGTAGCCGCCTTCCCAGCCCGGGCGGAGCAGCACCATCCCGATCAACCTGTCCCCGGCGAGCGCATCGGCGACCATGTCCCGGTAGCGTGGCTCGAAAATATGGAGCGGCAGAAACACGTTCGGGAACAGCACCACGTTCGGCAGCGGAAACAACGGGATGGCAGGCGACAGCATCAGAGGCTCAACGGCGCGTCAATGGGCAAATCCGCAATCGTCAATGAATGGTCCTGCTCTTATTGTCCATGTAGTCCATCAGCACATACCGCCCGAGTGTGCGCGGGGTGGTGAAGTAGGCCTTGCCGTGGCAGATCTGCGCCACCTTGCGCACGAAGGCAATCAGGTCGGGGTCACGGGCGAGCATGAACGTGTTGATCATGATCCCGGCCTTCCGGCAGGCGGCCACCTCGGCGAAGGTTTCCGAGACGATGAAGGGATCGAGCCCGAACGCGTTGCGGTAAATGTGGCCGTCCGGGCGTGTCAGCGCGGACGGCTTGCCGTCGGTGATCATCACGATCTGCCGCATGTCCTTCTGCTGGCGCTCGAGAATGCGACGGGCGAGTCGCAGCCCCTCCCTGGTGTTGGTGTAGTAGGGGCCGACGCGCACCCGGGCGAGCTGTGACATCGGGATCTCTTCGGCCGAGTCGTGGAAGAGAACACACTTCAGCGCATCGCCGGGATACTGGAGCTTGACGAGGTTGGCGAGGGCAAGCGCGACGCGCTTGGCCGGCGTGAAGCGATCTTCCCCGTAGAGGATCATGCTGTGGCTGCAGTCCAGCATCAGCACCGTCGCGCACGAGCTCTGGTACTCGCCCTGCGTCACCATCAGGTCTTCGTAGTCGACGTCCAGGGTGCCGCGCCTGACGGCGTTCAGAACCGTCCCGGCGGGATCGAGATTCATGGTGTCGCCAAACTCGTAGGGTTTGGACGCGCCGCTCGCCTCGATGCCGGTGGCCATCTCGCGCGTGTCGTGGCGGCCGATGCTGCTCTTGCCGATCGATCCCATCAGGTCGCGCAGGGCGCGGTAGCCCAGAAAGTCCAGGCTCTTGTCGGTGATCTCGAAACGGACTTCGCCGGCCCGGCCCTGCCCGCCGCCCTGCCGGTGCTGCTGCTCGGCGGACAGATCGGGAGAGGGCGTGATGTAGCCCTGCTGCTGGAGCTTCTGGATGATGCGGTCGACGAGCTCGTCGATCCGCTCCTCGGCATCGTCGGCAGTCTGCCAGTCCTTGCCGAGCAGCTTCTCGAGCATGTCGTCGGGGATGGCGCCGCTCAGTATCGCCTCGAGCAGCGCCTCGTGCAGCGCCTGCATCGACTGCCCGTCGTCCTCCCCGGGCAGTCCGTACGGGTCTTCGAAGCCGCTGCCGAGCAGCGTGTCGGAGAGGCGGGACAGCAGGTCCTCGAGATTGAGGTCGTCGAGGTCCTCGGGACGATACTTCGTGTAGCGGTACTTCATGTCGCGCTAGTTGTAGTACTTCTTCTTGTTACCTGTCGGCATCTCGCGTTCGAGCAGCGAGTCCGGCTGCGATGCTCGCTGCGGTCGACGCGGCTGTTCGACACCCTGATACTGCCAGTCGTCGGACCGGCTGATCTTCTTCTGCGCATACAGCCCTTCGAGGACGAAGTCGACCGCGGATGCGAGCATGGCCGGGGCCGCACTCTTGGGGACGCCAGCCTGCCGCGCCAGGTCGTGCAGGCCCTGGACGACCGCGGTCCGCTCGAGTAACTCCGGGGCAGCGAGTGTATCGTCGACTTGAATCGTGCCTCCGAGCTCGAACCACTCGGCGACGGGTGCGTAGTCAACGCCGGTGAACACCCCAGTGAAGACCACCCCGACGGCGGCACGGATGATCTCGCGCGCGACCGCGTCAGCGCCGCGAAGCTCACCTTCGTACTCGAGCTCGAACTTGCCGGTGATCGCGGGGAGGGCAGCATAGATG
>JACDDJ010000817.1 GCA_013817065.1 Acidobacteriota bacterium | reverse complement strand
CTCTCTGTACCGGTTCGTTGCGGCGATCAGCGGATTTCGCAGACGTCCGGCCGGATCGTGGGCAGGGGGCCGCTGAAGCCCGGGCTCTGAGCGCCGTCGATATCTCCAAGAACGTCCCACTGGCGCTGTCCGCCACCCTGGCCCGCGCAGATGATGTCGCACGAGTAGCCATTGCAATTCGTCCCACTCTGCTTCCGCAGGATCCCGAATGGTCCGCCGCCGATCCCGTTGCGATTGAGTGACTGGACGATCGCCACCATCAGGTCGTACATCTGCGAGTGCGACATGTGTCCGTACTTCGCACGCTCGCATTCGACGATCGCGGTGGGATTGCTGGAATTGCACGGTCCACCGGAAGGCGGCGCCGGCCCTGGGCCGGGTCCCGGTGCTGGAGCCGCAGCGGTTCGGAACGGCTGCGTGTTCGCCCACGCGGAGGTGGTCTCGCGGTCGGTCGCGCGGACTCGCCAGTAGTAAGTCGTCGCGCCGTTCAGATCGAAATCCGGACTATAGGAGGTCCCGGGCCCAGCCTCCGAGCGCTCACCCCCGGCCACGATTCCAGAAAAGGCCACATCGGTCGAGATCTGAAACTCGTAGACGATGTTGCCGATGGCGGCATTGCGGTTTGACGAGCTGATGATCAACTCGGGTCGGCGTGATGCGATCTGCGCATTCTCGATCGGGGACCGCTGCACCGGCGGATCGAGCTGCGGCCGCGGCAGCACCTCGAACGTCGAGGTGGTGTAGCGACTGCTGTTGGCGCCGTCTTCAGCGCGCGAGCGCCAGAAGTAACGGCGTCCGCTGTCGAGACGGTCGACCGTCACCCGGGTGCGGCCGTCCGTGCCCGGCGTCACCCCGCTGCGCGCGTACAGCTTCTGCTCGAAGTTCTCCGTCGATGACACTTCGAAGGTGTAGGCAACCGGACGCACACCGTTGCTCGACGAATTCTCGACGAGCAGCGTGATCGGCTGCTGCGCTTCCTTGATCTTGATCCCTTCTCCAGGCTGGAGGACCCGCGGGGCGGTGATTTCCACTCCCGCAATCGGGCCCGCCACAGCGGGGCTAAGAGGATTGTCACTTTTCTTGGCTTCACACCCGGCAAGGGGCGCGAGCAGGGCGGCCGACATCAGAATCTGGAAAATGGGTCTGCGCGTCATGTAAAACCTCGATCAGCAGTCTGCAGACAGGTACCGAAAACAGCGGCGTAGACACACTATCGGCCGCTCGATAACTGACTTTAGGGGTCGGAACTGCTGGGGAGGCTTAGTATGCGGCCGGCTCGACCGGCGGTCAAGCTGGACTTTTAATCGCCTGCTGGACAGGCGGATGCCCCTTCCGGACCAGGTAAGCAACGCCGCCAGAAATGGAGAACAACAGGATCAGCGCGGCACCAACGAAGGAGACGAGCAACGCCGATTCAAGCGGGAGGCCCAGTCGCGCAAAGTAGAAACCGAACGTGGCCTCACGGACGCCGAAGCCGTTGACCGAGACCGGCAGCATCTGCACGAGGAACGATATCGGAACGATCACCGCCAGCTCGCCGAAGCCGATCGGGATCGACATACTGCGGGCGATCGCGAGGTAGAAGCCGACGAGCACCGCCTGCACCGCGACCGCGCCGACGAAACAGGCGACCAGGGCGCCCGGCGCTTGCCGGAAGCGGCTCAACGCCGTCGCCAGCCGGGCCAACCGCTCGTCGATCCATTCAGGATGAAGGAAGCGGAGCGGCGCGAGTAACCGCGGCAGCGCCTGCGGCATGAGCAGCACTGGTGCGGCCACCAGGACCGCGCCGCCAAACGCCAGCCAGAGCAGGCCTGGCCCCAGCTTGCCCCCACCATCGTCCAGCAGCGCCGGCGCGGCGGTTGCGCCGAGCGCCGCCAGCAGCACCAGACCCAGCAGGCCCATCCCGCGGTCGATCAGCACGACCGTTGTCGCCAGTGTCTTGGATCCTGCGGCCGAAGCGGTATCGGCGATCCGGATCACGTCGCCGCCGATATTGCTCGGCAGAAAATTATTGAAGAAGGTGGCGACGAGAAAGGACCCGGTCAGCCAGCGGAAGCTGAAGCTGAGGCCCTGGGCTTCGAGCAGCAGGCCCCATCGCCAGGCGCTCGCCAGCACCATCGCGAAGTACAACGAGAGCGCGCCAGCGAGCCAGGGAATGGACGCGTTGCGCGCCAGACTCCACAAACGTGC
>JACDDJ010000194.1 GCA_013817065.1 Acidobacteriota bacterium | reverse complement strand
TCCCGATGCCTGGGGTCTGCTACTCGGCGCTCCGGCGCTTACCGAGACGGGACTTGCACCCGCTGGAGACGAACAGCGTGAAACGGACGCTACTCTGCCCGCTTCGTCACGACGCACCATGTGCGTGATCTTACCGTGAGTGGAGGGGTTGCTCAGCCGCGCGGATCAGAGACTGCATGGTACGATGGCAGGCCGGAGCGGGAGCGCGAGAGGATCTGAGCGTCGGAGGGACAGGCCTTATGAGAACCGTGATCGTGCGTGGACAGTCGCCACTGCCGGACGCCTTGCGTGACGTCGTCGAGCGTGGAAGTACATCAGTCCAGGAGTGCCGCGTGCCCGGGCCGACCCCGTTGCCACGCGACGTCGATCGCGTCGTGTATTTCCTGACCGGTCCCGATCCGGACGTTGTCGCGTCGGCGCGACAGGCACTCAGCTCCGAGCAGAAGGACCACGCCGAGAAGCTGGTCTACGTCATGGGCGATGGCGCACCCGACCTGGAGGGGCTCGCCCCGTCGGAGTGCTTCCGGTGGCCGGCCGACGAGGACCGTCTGAAGATGGCGTTCATGACCAGCGCGTAGGTATGAACCGTCTCGCCCGCGAGCGCAGCCCCTACCTGCTGCAGCACGCGAACAATCCCGTTGACTGGTTTGGGTGGAACGACGAGGCCTTCGCCCGCGCCCGGTCTGAAGACAAGCCGATCTTTCTGTCGATCGGCTACTCCACCTGCCATTGGTGTCACGTGATGGCGCACGAGTCGTTCGAGAACGACGCGATCGCAGAGTTCCTGAACGCACACTTCATCTCGATCAAAGTCGATCGTGAAGAGCGGCCGGATGTCGACCGTGTCTACATGTCGTTTGTACAGGCCACGACGGGGCAGGGTGGCTGGCCAATGACTGTCTTCCTCACCCCTGAGCTGAAGCCGTTCTTCGGTGGCACGTACTTCCCGCCGGCGTCCAAATGGGGGCGGCCCGGCTTCATTGATCTCCTTGGCGAACTGGCGCGGGTGTGGCGGGACGACCGGGCTCGCGTGGACGAGGCCGCCGCGGAGCTGACCGAGCGCCTTCGCGCGCAAACGACGGGAGCGCAGTTCGAGTCGGAAGTGGGTGAGCCTGTCGCGCTCGACACCGCTGTCGCACAGTTCGGCAGCGCGTTCGATCGGCGGCTGGGCGGGTTTGGCCAGGCGCCGAAGTTCCCTCGTCCTTCGGAGCTGTTGTTTCTTCTGCGTGAGCACGCGCGGACCGGATCGCAACCGGCGCTGCAGATGTCGGCCGAGACCCTTCGCGCGATGGCGCTCGGCGGTATGCGGGATCAGATCGGCGGCGGCTTCCATCGCTACTCTGTGGACGCCGAGTGGCGCGTTCCGCATTTCGAGAAGATGCTTTACGACCAGGCGCAGCTGGTGCTGGCGTATTTGGAGGCCGCACAGGCATCGCGCGATGACTTCTTCGCGTCGGTCGCAGAAGACACCCTTGACTACGTGTTGCGCGACATGACGAGTGCCGACGGGGGATTCTATTCGGCTGAAGACGCCGACAGCGTGCCCCCGGAGCGTGCCGGTGACCCGCATCCGCATAAGACCGAAGGCGCGTTCTACATCTGGGGCGATGAGGAGATCGGCGCGTTGCTCGGAAAGGATGCCCCCATTGCACGTCGCCGGTTCGGGATCGAACCTGGCGGCAATGCACCCAGCGATCCGCAAGGCGAGTTCACCGGCAAGAATCTGCTCTACGTTGCGCAGTCGATCGCGGACGTATCCCTCCGGACCGGTAAGCCGGAGCCAGAAGTATCCGCGACGCTTGATCGCGTGCGCACGGCGTTGCTGGAAGCCCGGGCCTCGCGTCCACGGCCGCATCTGGACGACAAGGTCCTCACCGCATGGAACGGGTTGATGATCGCGGCACTGGCCAGGGCCGCCCGGGTGCTGCCCGCGAGCCCCCACGCCGAGGCGTATCGCCACGCCGCGATCAAGGCGGCGCGCTTCATCCAGGCGAAGATGTGGCGGTCCGGCGACGAGATGCTGCTGCGACGGTATCGCGCCGGCGAGTCGGCCATTGAAGGGTACGCCGAGGATTACTCGTATCTGATCTGGGGATTGCTGGAACTGCTGCAGGCGAGCGGTGATGCCGGTTGGCTCGAGTGGGCCATCGCCCTGCAGCGGCGGCAGGACGAGCTGTTCTGGGACGAGAAGGACGGCGCCTGGTTCAGCACCACCGGCCAGGATCCGACGGTGTTGCTGCGGCTGAAAGAGGATTACGACGGCGCCGAGCCGTCCGCGAGTTCAGTGGCGGCGATCAACGTGCTCACGCTTGCGCACGTTACCGGCGACCGCGCATACCGGGACAAGGCGCAGCGCACACTGCAGCGCTACGGGCTTCGTGTCGGGGCCGCGGGACGGGTGATCCCGATGATGCTGTGCGCGCTGTCGCAATGGCATGCGCCGTCGATGCAGATCGTGGTCGTCGGCGCCCAAACCGCAGATCCGGTCAAGCATCTGGAACGCGAGATAGCGGCGCACTACCTGCCGTTTGCCGTCCACCTGCCGGTCGATCCCGATCGGAATCAGGCTGCGCTGAGTGCGCGTTTGCCATTCGTCGACGGAATGCAGGCCCATGGCGGTGGCGCCGTTTACGTCTGCCGCGACTTTACCTGCAGGCAACCGGTATCGTCGATCGACGCGCTGAGGCGCGAGTTGGCGTGAGCACGCCGGTCACCGTCGCATTCGACGCCCACAACACGCGCGCCGCCTTTACGCTCTTCGATCCCAAGGGCAACATCATCACGGCGGACATGGTGCGGTCGCTGCGGACGGCACTCGAAGGGATGGCGAAGAATCCGCACCTCAAGCTGATCACGATCGAGGGGGCAGGGCGGGACTTCAGCTTCGGGGCATCCATTCCGGAGCATGCCGCCGACGCGATCAGTCGCGTCCTGCCCGAGATGCACGGGCTGATCTATGACCTGCTGGATACACCCGCACCAACCGCTGCGCTCGTCCGCGGACGATGCTTCGGCGGAGGGTTCGAGCTTGCGCTGGCGTGCGATTTCATCCTCGCGGAAGCGGATGCGACCTTCGCGCTGCCGGAGATTGCGCTTGGTGTATTTCCACCGGCGGCCTCGGTGCTGCTGCCCGCGAGGGTCGGTCTGGCGCAGACCGCATCGAGCCTCCTGACTGGCGAAACAGTGGCGGCAGGTGAGTGGCACTCGCGGGGATTGCTGCAGCTGGTCGCGGCACCAGGAACACTGGATCAAGCAGTGAACGAGTGGTTCGCAAGGACGCTTGCGCCTCGTTCGGCGGCGGCGTTGCGGCACGGGGTCGCCGCAATGCGGATGGCACTGCAGTCGCACGTGCGCGGCGTGCTGCCGGACATCGAGCAGCTATACTTGAACGACCTGATGCGGACGCACGACGCGGTCGAAGGGATCGCGGCTTTCATGGCGAAGCGGCAGCCCGCCTGGACGGACGAGTAGATGACTTTCGATGTGGAGATCGTGCTGCGGGACCGCAACTACGCGGTCACGGAAACGCTCACGCAACCGGGCGAGCCAACGCAGTGGACGGAGCGCGACGTCGAGTCGGTACTCAAAGAGATCCTCCTGTCGATCGACCGAGTGAAGAATCCGGAGGCCACCGAGCGCCACGTGTCGCTCCGCGGCTTCAGCTGGATCGTCGAGCCTTCGGAGGGGGGGGTCGTGATCGCCATCGAAATCCCCACGGGCGCCGCCGTCGCGGGCCCCTTTCCAATGGCGCAGGAAAGTCTCGATCGCCTCATTGACAGCGTGCTTGCCTCCACCCGTCCCAAGCCTGTGATCCACTAGCAGGGTTTTCTTCGCCGTTACAATAGCGAGGCGCTGTTTCCGCGGTCGTGGGAGCTCCAGCTGATTTGACGGGCGTTCTCAGCGTCGGCCCACCGGCACTATACTTGCGCCAGCGTTCGTCTGACATGTGTGTTGGGCCTCCTCGGCCGGACCATGAAGCTGCCTTACCGCATCCTTGTGCTCGATGATGACGCCAATGCCCTGTCGGGCATGGTGGAGATCCTCAGGGATGCGCAATACACCGTGACCGGTGCCGCCACCTACGACGCGGCGAAGGGGCTGCTCGCGATCGAGTCCTACGACCTGCTCATCACCGACGTTCGCCTCCGCGGCTACAACGGCTTGAACCTCGCCCGCCAGAGCAGCAGCGATCATCCCGACATGGGGATCGTGATCATCACCGGCTATGACGAGCCGATGATGGAGATCGAGGCGGCCCGTTACCACGCCGAGTTCATCCACAAGCCGTTTCATCCCGACGTGTTCGTGAAAAGAGTTGCACAGTGCCTGGAAGGCTTGCGCCGGCAACGCCGCTGGACACGAAAGCGGATCGACGGCGGGTTTCGCGTGGTGGCCAATGGACAGCCGGCCGCAGTGGTGGACGTGTCTTACGGAGGGCTGCAGCTGGAGATGCCGAAGGCAGACGATGTTCCGGCCTCCTTTGAGGTGGAGGTGTCGGGTATCGGCCTCCAACTCAGGGTCGACACTGTGTGGGCGCGGCTGTCACGCGCCGGCGACAAGACCATCTGCGGCGCCGCTCTTCCCAACGACGCAAGCCAAGCCTCGCGAACGTGGCGCGCGATCGTGGACCGGCTGTCTGCGTAAACACACGGAATACACGGATCAACGGACGGCACGGAACGGTGACGTCAAAAGCGCAGTGTCTTGAGGAACTGGTCGAAGGCCGGTGAGCCCGCTGTGACGGTGGCCGCTGGCCCGGTGAACTTGACGAAGTAGAGGCCCTTCGGTGTTTCGACGACAGCGGCCCGCATGCTGAAGTTCGGCTTGTTGAGACGCTCGGTGGCGCCGGGCCGCACTTCGGCGACATAGGTTCCGCTGACGTCGATGTTGGTGACCTTCAGGTTGCCGACCTCGAACGTCGACCGCCCGGAAGCCTTCGCGGCGGCGCCGTCCGGCTGCTGAAACTGACCGACCCACCGCTGGATGTTTGCGTCGACGCTTCCGCCGCCGCCGGCGAAGAAGTAGACGACGACCTCTGCGTGCTCGGAGTCCGAGCTCAGCTTCGGCACAACAAACGCCGCCACGCGCATCGCGCTGCAGGCCGGCCTTGGCTTCCAGCTGTCGGGAGCAGTGAAGGTCAGTGTGCCGGTTTGCGGAACCAGCAACCCGAGGAGGAGCAGGCCGGCGACCAATGCCTTCATTACGTCGGAATCACCACCGACATGCGGTGGCGGACGGTGGCGCCCTTCGGCTTCACCTTCACCTTGATGATCTGCGCATCCTTGCCACGATCCTCCGCGGCGATCACCGCCGACTTGAACCGCGGAGGATCCTGCGCCGCCGCCGGTAGAGCGCCACCGGCCACGGCCATCGCCGCCATCAGGACAAGCTTGTGTGCATGGCTCCTTATACACGGAAAGCGTCGAGCTCATCGTCCCAAAAAGAGCGCGGACAAACACGGCCTAAACGGATTGTCACGGAATCCACGAACACGAAGGACAACACGGATTGCGCGGATTCTCACGGACTTCACGGACACACTCTTTGGGTTGAACGCAAACACGGACGACACGGACACCCACTGAAGCCACGGACACGCGCGTCGGGCGAAGACAAGAACACGGACGACACGGATTGTCACGGAATCCACGTGCACCGGCTTGGGGCGAATACAGGCACGGAGGACGCGGATCCGCTCGGACGGCACGGGCGCTGCCGGAGTCGGACGCTAGCCTAGGCTAGAGCTAGGTCAGGGCAATGCCGCAGATTTGGGGTACGTCACCCGGCTCAGATGGGGCAGGCTGTTGTGGGGATCACCTACGACGAATCGCTTGAACTCCGCGCGCTTGCCGAAGTTCAGCAGCAGCCCGACGCCGCCGCCGGCGCAGCGCAGGTAGTTGAGGATCTGCGCCCGCGCGTAGTCCTCGATCTGGCCGGTCGCCTTCACTTCGAGGAGGATGGTTCCGTTCACGACGACGTCGCGTAGAAGTCACCGATGATCTGCCCTCGATAAGGCACAAACAACGGCACGCCGGTCGCGGGTTCCAGCCCGGCATCAGCGAGCGCGATTGCGAGCGCCCGCACGCAGACCTTCTCTGAGAACCCGTATCCGAGCTCGCGCGCGACCTCGAAAAAGGTTTTGAGAATCTTGTCCGTCAGTGCTGCGTGTGGAAGTGTACAGATCGGCCGCTCGAGCATGCTGTGCAAGAGAGCAACAGTGAAGCCGCGGCGATTTCCTCAGAAAACCTCAGAACGCGCCCTGCCGGTACGCGAAAAGTGCGACTACCGACTTCGTGAGATTCGCTGTTTGTGAGCTTCTTCAGCTCCGAGTGTTTAGCGCCGCTCCAGGCCACGAATTGGGCCGTGGACTCCGTAAACATCCGTGCAGTCCCTGCCGTCCGATGTTTGCCTGCAGCCGATTTGTGTGCGTGAATTCAGTGAGAATCCGTTTCGTCCGTGTTCGCCCTACGACACAGGTTATCCGTGCGGTCCGTGAGAATCCGTCTGATCCGTGTGTGGCTTCTACCCAGGTTGTCCGTGCAGTCCGTGGAAATCCGTGTCGTCCGTGTTGGCGTGCAGCCGAATGGTGTCGGTGCAGTCCGTGCGAATCCGTGTGACGGCAAGCGTGTCAGTGAAGGTCGGTGGACGAGTGCCTTTCTACCACTCGCGCGCGTCAAGGGCGGCGGCGACGTTCTCCAGCCCGCCGCGCAGTTGATCCGTGGGCCCGCTGAAACCAAGCCGGAAGTGACGTGGCGATTGAAAGAAGTGGCCCGGGACAATCGCGGTGTCACGCTCCGTGAGAAGCCGCTCGGCCAAGCGCGACGTGTCTTCGACGTTCAGCAACATGGGGAATATGACGGTGCCACCCCGCGGCTTGGGGCAGGCGAGCTCAGGCCGTTGACGAAGGAACTCGTGGACGAGCGGCATGTTAATGTCGAGCAGCGTTCGCGCCCGGGCGTGCAACTGGTCGAGGTGTGCGAACGCCAGAACGCCGAGGCGCTCGGCGACGATGGAGCCGGTGCCGTCGACGACGTCCCGCGCGCGGCGGAGCTGTGCGGCAATCGCCTCGGACGAGAGGATCCATCCGCACCGCAGCCCGGCAAGACCGTACGACTTGGTCAGGCTGCTGGTGACGATGAAGTGGTCCCCGAGCGTGAGCGAGGTGGGAGTGTCGCGGGCGGTGGCGTCCAGATACACCTCGTCCACCAGGACGCGAGCGCCTGCCGCAGACGCGAGGTCGCCAATTGCCTTGAGTGCGTCGGGATCGGCGACAACGCTGGTCGGGTTGTGTGGACTCGTAATGACGATCAGCTTCGTGCGGGGGGTCATCGCGGCCCGGACCCGTTCGGGATCGAGAGCGAAGCCGTCCTCGACGCACCGGTCGAACTGGACGACGTTTGCGCCCAGCAGTCGCGCCGCGCCCATGAGCGGGTCATAACCGGGACGTTCCACCACGATGTCGTCTCCGTGCGTAAGCAGGGCAGCGTAGGCAAGGAAGTTCGCGCCAGACGCGCCTTGTGCGGTCGTCACCTGCGACGGCCGGACACCGTACTGGCGCGCGATCGCCTTCATTAGCGGCTCGTATCCGCTGTCGTTCCGTCCGCTGAGTGCCAGCGTTTCGGCGGCGCCAGGCAGTTCGTCGATAGAGAGGCCGAGGACGTTGCTGATGGCAAGGTCCCACTTGGCGGACCGGCGGGTCTTCGCCCACTCCATGTAGGGTGCTAAAGGCATAGGTGCTGGGTGCTGAGTGCGCTGGGTGGTAAGTGCTCGGTGCTAAAGTGGTGGGTGCTATCTAGGTGCTACGTGC
>JACDDJ010000193.1 GCA_013817065.1 Acidobacteriota bacterium | reverse complement strand
CGAGTGAGCTCGGCGCGCTCACCATCGCGGTGGTGACCAAGCCGTTCAAGTTCGAAGGTAAGAAGCGCGCGATCCAGGCCGAGCGCGGTCTCGAAGAACTGCGTGGCAGCGTCGACACCGTCATTACGATCCCGAACGAACGGCTCCTGGCGACGATCTCCCGCACCACGTCGCTGACCGACGCCTTCGCGGCGGCAGACGACGTCCTGCGTCAGGCGATCCAGGGAATCTCCGACCTCATCCTTGTCCCGGGGTTGATCAACCTCGACTTCGCCGACGTCAAGACGATCATGTCGGGCATGGGCCTGGCGATCATGGGAACCGGGCACGCTGAAGGTGAGAACCGGGCCATGATCGCCGCCAACGCCGCGATCTCGAGCCCGCTCCTCGAGGATGCGTCAGTGAAGGGCGCTCGCGGGGTCATCATCAACGTCACTGGCGGCCACGATCTGTCGCTGATCGAGGTCAGCGAAGCCTCGGCCGTTATCCAGGAAGCCGCGCACGAGGAAGCGAACATCATCTTCGGCGCCGTCGTCGACCCGCGCATGGACGGACAGGTCAAGATCACCGTCATCGCCACCGGCTTCGACCGCGTGCCGGCCCAGCGCGACGTCAGCGCTTCGGCGCAGCCGACCCCGGTTGACCTGAATAGCTACGCCGCGTGGAAGCAGGAGGACAAGATCGCCGCATCCGGCAGCGGCGCGGGCCGCGCATCGGTGAGCATCAATCGTCGGTCGATGCTGAACCTCCCCCTGGCGCCGGCGGTGAATGGCTCGAATCATGGTTCGGGCGATCCCGAATCCGACTTCGAGTCATCGTCTCCGCTCGATGTTCCGGCGTTTCTACGTCGCCAAAGCGAGTAGAAGACTCTGCGACGGCCGCCTGCATCGTGGGGGCGGCCGTCACATTCCTGCCGGCGGCGCCTGCGGGGCGCCTCAGACCCGCATGGTAAACTACGTAAATCCACGGC
Organism: Acidobacteriota bacterium; assembly: GCA_013817065.1. Classification (GTDB taxonomy): domain Bacteria; phylum Acidobacteriota; class Vicinamibacteria; order Vicinamibacterales; family 2-12-FULL-66-21; genus JACDCA01. The sequence goes on along the minus strand of JACDDJ010000193.1, from coordinate 6,876 downwards.
AGTCGCGACCGTCGTCGTCGTAGCTCGACAGCGCGAACTGCCTCGACGTTTCCGTCGTTTTTCCCCGGCACCCCGCAGCCCTGCTTCAGCCGGCCGCGCATATCAAATGAAGAAGCCTGATCCTCGCGAACGCGCGCGTGACATCCTCTCGCGCGAAGTCGGCTACGTGCGGAAGCCGCACGGAGCGCGACTGCGCGTGGCGCTGGTGTTTCCGAACACCTACTTCGTCGGCATGTCGAGCCTCGGGTTCCAGACCGTCTACCGCCTTTTCAACGATCTGGACGACGTGGTGTGTGAGCGGGCGTTTCTGCCGCCGAAGCAGGAGCTGCAGGACCAACTCGCCTCGGGTACGCCGCTCCTGACGCTGGAGTCGCAGACGCCGGTCAACGATTTCGATGTCATCGCTTTCTCGATCGCGTTCGAGTGGGACTATACCAACCTGGTGACGATGCTGCGGCTTGCGAAGGTGCCGCCACGGGCCGAAGCGCGGAACAGGCGTCATCCGCTCGTGGTGGTCGGCGGCGCGGTGACGTTTGTGAACCCGGAACCGCTCGCGCTTTTTGCCGATGTCATCGCTGCCGGCGAGGGGGAGATGTTGATCCCCGCCCTGGTGAAGAACATCCGGGAAGCGGACGATCGTCCGGAGCTGCTTCGCCGCCTGGCGCAGGAACGAGGTTTCTACATCCCGTCGTTCTACGAGGTGCACTACGCGGAGAACGGGTCGATCGACAGATTCGAGGTGAAGCCCGGCACCAATGCTCCTCCGACAGTCAAGAAGGCGGCGGTCAAGAGCACCGACAAGCTCGATCCTCCGGCGACCTCGATCTTCACACCTGATACCGAGTTCGGCTCCCGCTTCCTCATTGAGGTCGTGCGCGGCTGCGCCAACCTGTGCCGATTCTGCTGGGCCGGCTATAACTACCTGCCGGTGCGCTCGTTTTCGGCTGACCGGATCCTCGAGCTCGCGCGGGAGGCGAAACGGTACTCCTCGAAGGCCGGCCTGGTCTCCATTGCGCTGTGCGATCACCCGGAGATCGAGCGGATCCTCACGAGCCTGCTCGATATGGGTTATTCCATAAGCCCTGCATCGCTGCGGCTGGACGACCTCACACCGACGATCATCGACCTGCTGCGCCGCAGCGGTGAGAAGTCGATCACGATCGCGCCCGAAGCTGGATCGGATCGCCTGCGCCGCGTCATCAACAAGACGGTCACGAACCAGGAGATCCTCGACGCCGCCGAACTCATTTTCGGCGGTGGCATGGACAACCTGAAGCTCTATTACATGATCGGTCTGCCGACCGAAGAGGACGCTGACCTCGAGGGGATCCGCGATCTCACGGTCCAGATGCGCGAGATCATGGTGAAGCACGGGCGTCCCCGCGGCCGGCTCGGACGAATCGTCGGGAGTGTGAACCCGCTTATCCCGAAACCAGGCACGGCGTACCAGTGGCTGCCGATGGAGGATCCCGCCGTCACCGAGCGCAAGGCCAAGCGGCTCCGGCAGATGCTCTCCGGCATCGACAACGTCTACTTCAACATCAAGTCGGAACGTCATTCGTACTACCAGGCGTTGCTGTCGCTCGGCGACCGACGGGTGGCGTCCACGATCGAGGCCGCCGAGCGCAATGGTGGCAACTGGCGCGCCGCCGTCGCTGAAATGGGGCTCGACGCGTCGTTCTACATCTTCCGCGACCGCTCCGCCGACGCGGTGCTCCCCTGGGACATCATCGACGGTGGCATGAAGACGTCGTTCTTCAAGTCGGAGTTCGACAAGGGACTCCGCGAGGAATGGACGCTGCCGCCCAAGCGGCAGAAGGAAAACGCGAAGTTCCTGCCGGTCCTAACGTGATACCGCTGCTAGCGTGATGCCGCTGCTATCCATCTTCCATCTACCATTTTCCATCGCGTCAGGCGCTTGCTGCTTCTGCGGCGCCAGTCTCCGCGTGGTCCGCTTCGTACGCGGCGTAAGCCTCGAGCACCAGATCGCGAATCCGGTCCTGGCCGGTGGAATCGACGATCGGCCGCAGCAGTGAGAAACTGCGGCGTTCGCCGTTCACTGAGTACTGCCGCGCCGGGAACGTGACGTTCCGGCCGTTCCCGCTCTTGCGCTCCCAGATCCCGAACCCGATCAACTTCAGGCCCTCGAGCGCACCGCTCGTGAAATGCAGTTCGGCATCCGCCAGCTTGCCAACGGGGTTTCCCTTTTCATTCAGCAGAATTTTGATCGTCATGTGCTCTCCTTCGCAGGTTCGTGGACCGCACCTGTGTCGAGGGCAAGAGGAGTGCCCCCGGAGAGTGACAGCAGCTTTGCAGGCGGAAGGTGTTGAGAGATCGGCGGTTGCGAGCGGAAGGGGGCGCGGCGGGAGCGCCCTCGAGGCGTCAGCGCCGCGCAGCGGTCAACGGGCGTTGTCGGGGGCGCCGAACAAGAGCACCTGCGCCATCGCCAGGGACTCGGAATGCGTGATGGTCAGCAGGGACTTCTTCACCTGCATTGTCTCGGCGCGCCGCGCGGCACCGCCGTGCAACCGGAGTTGCGGCGGACCGTAGTCGCGGAACACTTCGATGTCCTTCCACAGCACACCGCGCGAGTGACCCGTGCCGAGCGCCTTCATGCAGGCTTCCTTCGATGCGAAGCGCGCCGCCAGTGAGGGGACGGGATCGCGCCGCCGCGTACAATAAGCAATCTCTCCTTCGGTGAAGATCCGCCGGAGAAAGCGGTCGCCATACCGCGCCAGCACATCAGCGATTCGCGGTATGTCGGTGGCGTCGAACCCCAGGCCTATGATGTCCATATCTGTTCTCCAGCCTAACGACGGATTCGAGTGGGTGCAAGCACCCTGGGGCGCGGTCCTGGTGTGCCGTCCACTGCAGTCTTACGCGGAGCACTTCTTTACTGCGGCGTCGGTGGTGTTACGCGAGAGCCAGGACGAGTGGAACGGACTTGCGGCCTTCGCCGGGGTGCCTCGAGATCGCTTGCGGCTTCTGAATCAGGTTCACGGGCGAAGTATCGTCAAGGCGCCGGTTGGCGACGATTCGATGTGGATCCGACCGGCAGCGGATGGCATCCTCACGGCGGACCCATCGGTCGCCCTCGTCGTGCGGGTCGCCGACTGCGCTCCCGTTCTCCTCGCCGATCGACGGACTGGCGCGGTGGCGGCCGTCCACGCCGGATGGCGGAGCACCATGCAACGGATCGTGCCGGCGGCGGTCGAGAGGCTCGCAGCCGAATGGGGCAGCAAGCCAGCAGATCTGATGGCCGCGATCGGTCCAAGTCTTGGAACGTGTTGCGGGGAGATGGGTGAGGAGGTCGTCGACGCTTTTCGATCCGCAGGGCACGATCGGGCAGCGCTCGACCGCTGGTTCATTCGGGCTCCCGGCAAGCGCCCGTACTTCGACTTGTGGCGGGCGAATCGCGAGCAACTCGAGGACGCCGGCGTAGCCGCTGACGCGGTTCACGTGGCCGGCCTCTGCACGCGCACTCATCCCGAGATTTTTCACTCCTACCGGGCTGCCGGCGCCGGTGCGGGCCGGATGGCGGCGGTGATCAGAAGTAGGCGGCGCCGCGTTCCTGTTGCCTAGAACAGCTCGCCCTGGCCTGACGGTCCGCTGATCGCGCGCGGGTTACGCAAAGCCTCTTCCGCTTCATCCATACCTACGTTCGACAGGCGGTCGGCGTCCTTGTTCTTCTCCCGGCGAACGTGTTCGAACGAAACGCGGTCGAGCCTGGCGACAAGCTGGCGAGCCTTGGCGGCGAGCGGCTGTAGGCCCGCGTTCTTGATCTTGTACTCGCCGCGCATCTGCTTCACCAGCAACTCGGAATCAGCCTTGATGCTGACGTGCGTGTGCCCGTGGTCGACGGCCCACCGCAGTGCCGCGAGCAGCCCGTTGTACTCGGCGACGTTGTTGGTTGCGATGCCGAGTCCGCCGTGCAGCTCCTCGACGGTTCCGTCGGGCAGCTCGATGTAGACGCCGTAGCCCGCGGGCCCCGGATTGCCCCGGGCACCGCCGTCGATGTAAGCGGTAATCAATTCTCGATGGCAGGAGCCGGTGTCACCGGCGGAACGTAATAGAGGATGCGAGTGCAGCTCTCGCACTGGTTGATGCCGTCGTTGCGCCGGACCTGGTTGAACACCTGCGGACGCATGCGAACGTGGCAGACGACGCAGAGTCCGCCGCGGGCTTCGGCGAGCGCGAGCCCCCTTCGGCCGTGAGCGACGCGGATGTAAATGGCCATCACGTCCCTGGAGATGCTGGACGCGACCGCTTCGCGTTCGGACGCCAGCCGCTGGAGTTCCCCCTCGCGCGTCTCGCGCTCTGCCTCGAGCGCCTTCTCGTCCCTGGCGATGTCGGCCTGTTCTGATTTCATCGCCGCTTCAGCGGCCTTCAGTTCCGCGGCTTCCTGGTCGGCCGCTTCCATCAGCTCGAGCAGCCGGTCATCATACGACCGCACCAGCCCCTCGGCGGTGGCGATCTCGTGCTGCATTGCGGTGAACTCCTTGTTCGTCTTCACCGACATCAGCTGCTCTTTGTACTTCGAGAGCCGGGTCTGGACGGCGGCGACCTCTTTCTCAACATCCCGCCGAGACGCCGTCGTCGCTGCGATCCGATCCTTCACTGCCTGTACGGCTGCCGCCCGCGCCGCGCTGCGGGCTTCGAGGGATTGCTGGACCGCGGGGATGTCGGCGATTCGGCGCCTGGCGCGATCGGCAGCCGAGTCGAGCTCCTGGAGGTGGATCAGATGTTCTAGATCGGGCAGCATCAAAGAAAGCGCTGAAGGTGAACCGCGAAGCGGAATGCGGGAAGTGTATCATCCCCGCCTGTGTGGATTGCGGTACACTCGGCGGCGGGCCCATAGCTCAATGGTTAGAGCCGCCGGCTCATAACCGGCTCGTTCCAGGTTCGAGTCCTGGTGGGCCCATTCTTCGCTCAACTCTCCGCCAGGCCGACGCGGCTCCCGCCGGAGACGTCTGGGAACAGTTCGCGCACGCGGATCCTCTGTGGGCGATCCTGTCCGACCGTCCAAGCGTGGACGGCGCTGGAAAGTCGAGCCGACTGACATAAAAAAGGGCAACAGTTTCCTGTTGCCCTTATCTGACACCGACCTGAAGGTCGGAAACTACGTGCGGCCTTCGAGGAAGGCGCGCAGCTTGCGCGAGCGTGATGGATGACGCAGCTTGCGCAGCGCCTTTGCTTCGATCTGGCGGATCCGCTCGCGGGTGACCGCGAAGCTCTGGCCGACCTCTTCGAGGGTGTGCTCGCTGCCGTCACCCACGCCGAACCGCATCTTGATGACCTTTTCCTCACGCGGCGTGAGCGTCTTCAGGACTGAGTCGGTCTGCTCCTTCAGATTGAGGTTGATCACGGCGTCGGACGGGGACACCACCTGGCGATCCTCGATGAAGTCGCCAAGATGCGAATCTTCCTCCTCCCCAATCGGGGTTTCGAGAGAGATCGGCTCCTGCGCGATCTTGAGGACCTTGCGGACCTTGGACACCGGGATGTCCATGCGCTTGGCGATCTCCTCTGAGGTAGGTTCGCGTCCAAGCTCCTGCACGAGCGCGCGCGACGTGCGAATGAGCTTGTTGATGGTCTCGATCATGTGGACCGGGATGCGGATCGTCCGCGCCTGGTCGGCAATCGCGCGGGTGATCGCCTGGCGGATCCACCACGTCGCGTAGGTCGAGAACTTGTAGCCGCGGCGGTACTCGAACTTGTCGACCGCCTTCATGAGGCCGATGTTGCCTTCCTGGATCAGGTCGAGGAACTGCAGCCCGCGGTTCGTGTACTTCTTCGCGATTGAGACAACCAGTCGGAGGTTGGCCTCGACGAGTTCCTTCTTCGCCTGCTCGGCCTGGGCCTCACCCTTCATGATCGTTTCGAGGGTGTGCATCAACCGGTCGGGCGTTTCTTCGAGGTCGTCAGCGGTCGACTTCATCTGCACCTTGAAGTCCTTCTGACGCTTGAGGATGGCCTTCTTTTCCTCTTCCTTCAGCCGGCTCTTCTTCCCGGTCTTCGGATTGACCTGGCGCTCGATGTGGTCGACCTCGCGCTTCAAGCGCATCACCGACTCGACGCCGTCCTTGATCAACTCGATCATGCGGCGCTTGACGATCTCGGTGAACTCGATCTTCCGGATCAGGCGCGACAGGCGTACTCGGCCGCGCAGCGCCTCGATGCGAACCTTGCGGTACTTCTTCTTGTCCCGTGTCGTGGTGCCCTTGCCGGTCTTCTCGAGCTTCTCCTTGGCCTTCTCGAGTTCGAGCCAGGCCTTGGACACGGCGTCGATCTGCTTGAGGATCTGCTTCTTGCGGTGCTCGATCTTCTCGTCAGTAATCTCTTCGTCGTTGAAGATCACCAGCTCGCGCACGCCGCGTTCATCGGTCCGCAATTCCTCGCCCATCGTCATGATCGCTCGCGCAATCGTCGGCGTGCGTGAGATGGACTTGATGACGGCGAGCTTGCCGCGCTCGATGCGCTTGGCGATCTCTACTTCGCCTTCGCGGGTGAGGAGGGGGACGGTGCCCATCTCGCGGAGGTACATGCGGACGGGATCGTTCGTCTTGTCGAGAGCGCCAGGAGTGAGGTCCAGTTCGATTTCTTCGGCGCCTTCACCGGTGCGATCGAGTTGTTTCTCCTCTCGGAAGGTCTTCTCCGAGTCGACCACCTCGATGCCGGCACTGCTGAAGGTCCCGAACAGATCATCGAGGTCCTCCGACGAGGTGATCTCGACGGGAAGGATTTCGTTGATCTCGTCGTACAGCAGGTATCCCTTTTCCTTACCGATCGAGATGAGCTGTTTCACCTCGTCGTAACGTTCTTCGATCGACAACGCCATTTCGCTCCTTCATTACCCGGGGCTCTGCCCCGGACCCC
>JACDDJ010000816.1 GCA_013817065.1 Acidobacteriota bacterium | reverse complement strand
GGTCAACACGACCGCGCCGACGCTGGCGGCGGGGATCCGCAGATAGGCATAGAGCTGCCAGTAGGCGATGAACGTGAGCAGCAGGTACGACGGATGCAGGTTGATGAGGATGACGAACAAAGGGAACGCGACGAGGAACCAGGCGAGCAGGTCGCCCTCGTCGATACCTTCGCGGAGGCCGCGCGCCACGCGCAGCCAGAACCAGCCGATGAGCGCACCGAGGAGCATCGTCCCGAGCGCACGACGCGACCAGGAAGATGCGGGATCCGACAGCGCACTGAGCCCGGCGACCGCCACGATGATCGCGAAGGCGACGTGCTACCGGCGATACCAGACGAACAGGGTGTCGTCGATCGCCGTCACGGCGTCGCTCGCTCGCGTCCAGCGCCGATGGTCCCGGAGCGTCCGCATCGGTCACTCCCAGCGGAAGAAGCGTGTGCCGAGCGCGGCGGCGACCAAGGCGACGCCGCTCAGGAGTGCCGCGGCCGGCCAATCCCACCCCTCACCGTGCCACAGATCGTAGAGCAAGGTCACAGACTGTGTCATCGGGAGCGGCGCCGTCCACTCCTTAAGCGTCTCCGGGAACATGGTGCGTGGCAGCGCGGCGCCTGAGAGGAAAAGCTGTGGGAAGTAAATGGCGCTGCCGACCGCCTGGGCGGTGCGCGCTGTCGGCAACAATCCGACCAGCAGAAAACCGACGGCGCAGAACGCGACGAAGGAGAGCGACCAGGCGGCGGCCACCCCGACCGGCAATTGCGGCAGGCGCACGTCGTAGATCAGCTTTGCCGCGAGGACGAGAAGCAGCACGCCGAAGAGCGCGAAGGCGGCGTTGACGGCGACGTGGGCGGCGACAACGGTCGCCGCGCTGAGCGGCGTGGCCCGGAGCCGGCGCAGAACGCCGAATTCTCGAGAGGCGCTGAGCGTGACCGGCAGGCCGATGAGGGTCACCGTCCCGATGACCATGGCGATGTAGCCCTGAATCGATACGTCGACCGAACCGTGGCCGCCGTATTCGGGGGACGGCGAATTGCCGAAGACCGCGCCGAAGATAAGCAGGATCATGAGCGGGAAGGCCAGGGTGAAAAAGACCGCCGCCGGCTCCCGCAGGAAAAGCATCGTCACCGTTCGGATCATGACGACGAGACCGCGCATGGGATCAACTCCTTGTCGTTTCGCGTCTACGTCGCCGTGAGCGCGGAATCGCTCAGTCGCGTAGCGGCGCGCCGGTGATGCGCAGGAAGACATCGTCCAGCGTGTCCCGCTCCATCCGAAGATCGAAGCGGTCGAACTCGTGTTCGGTGAGCGCGTTCGCCACCCGGGCCATAAGGTACCGCTCCCCGGTCACGAGTACGTCGTCGCCCGTGCGGTGGACCGATGCGATGCCGGGTCAATCGATCAACATTTCGCGCCGGAATCGAGCGTTGGTCGAGAACCGAACGCGCTGCCCGGTGCCGCCGATCCGCGTGAGCTCATCGGGGCTGCCGAAGGCCACAAGCCGGCCGCGGTCGATGACGGCCACCCGGTCGCAGAGTCGCTCGGCTTCCTCCATCGAGTGCGTGACGAGAACCACGGTCGTGCCCGCATCGCGGACCTGGCGGACGAGACCCCATGACAGGCGGCGCGCCTGGGGATCGAGACTCGAGGTGAGCTCGTCGAGGAAGACGAGTTCCGGGTTGTTGATGAGGGCCAGCGCGATGAAGAGCCGCTGCTTCTGCCCACCGGAGAGTTGCCGAAACTCGGAGCGGCGTTTATCGGTCAGTCCCCATTGTTCAAGCAATGGCTCCGCCGGGCGCGGGTTTGCGTAGAGCGCGGCATAGAGGGCGAGCGCTTCGTCGACCCGCAGGCGGTCTTGCAGCTCCGCCTCGTCGAGCTGGATGCCGATCCGCTCTCGCAGTCGGCGACCGGCACGTTGGGGGTCGAGGCCGAGTACCTGGACGCTGCCGCCGCTACGATTCCGGAGTCCAGCCGCGATGCCCACAACCGTCGACTTGCCGGCGCCGTTCGGGCCGACGATGCCGAAGATCTCGCCGCGGCCGACCGAAAACGATACGTCGTCGAAAGCAACAACATTTCCGTATCGCTTCGTCATGCCCTCGATCTTGATCGCGTGCACCATCTTCTCCTCTCCCCGACAAGTGCGGCTCGCCGTGCGGCACTGGTCGTTCTGCTCCCAGTCTGAGAGACGCCGCTGCTCGGTGCGTCCG
>JACDDJ010000815.1 GCA_013817065.1 Acidobacteriota bacterium | reverse complement strand
GTGCTGGCAAGCGCGCCAGAGGAGAGGGAACAGCAGGACATGGCATCGACGTTCGACTCATCGAAACAGCTCTTCTTCACATCCGAGTCCGTCACCGAAGGCCACCCCGACAAGGTCTGCGATCAGATCTCCGACGCGGTGCTCGACGCCGTTCTGAGTGACGACCCGGACGGTCGCGTCGCCTGCGAGACGGCGACCACGACTGGGATGGTGATCGTCTTCGGTGAGATTACTACTTCGACGTACGTCGATGTCCATGCGCTAGTGCGCCGCGTGGTCGCGGAAATCGGCTACACCGATTCCAGCCACGGCTTCGATGCCGCGACCTGCGGTGTCGTCGTCTCCATCAAGGAGCAGAGCGCCGAAATCTCGGCGGGCGTCTCCGACGCCATCGAAGTGCGTGGCGCTTCGCAGGTGATCGACGCGTATGACAAGACCGGAGCCGGTGATCAAGGGATGATGATTGGCTACGCCTGCTCGGAAACACCAGAGCTGATGCCGCTCCCGATCTCGCTGGCCCACGCAATCACCCGCCGCCTGTCCGAGGCTCGGCGCAGTGGCGAGATTCCCTACTTGCTGCCGGATGGTAAGAGCCAGGTGACAGTCGAATATGCTGAGGGCCGGCCAGTGCGAGTCGACACTGTGGTTGTCTCGACCCAGCACCTCGAATCGGCTGACAACGATCAGATCAAGCGCGATGTCATCGAGCACATCATCCGCCGCGTGGTTCCAGCCGAACTGTTGGATGAGCGAACGCACTATCTCGTCAATCCCAGCGGCCGGTTCGTGCTTGGAGGTCCGATGGCCGACGCCGGGTTGACGGGCAGGAAAATCATCGTCGACACCTACGGCGGTATGGCTCGCCACGGTGGTGGCGCGTTCTCTGGGAAGGACGCCACCAAGGTCGATCGATCGGGCGCCTACGCGGCTCGCTACGTCGCCAAGAACGTGGTCGCCGCAGGGCTTGCGGACCGGTTCGAGCTCCAAATCTCCTACGCGATCGGCGTCGCCCATCCTGTCTCGCTCATGTGCGAGACTTTTGGGACTGGCAAAGTTGACGACGACACCATTGAGCGCTTGGTGCGCGAGCACTTCGATTTGAGACCGGGCGCGATTATCGAACAGCTCAACCTGCGCCGGCCGATCTACCGGCAGACTTCGGCCTTCGGACACTTCGGGCGCCCAGACCTGGATCTGCCGTGGGAGCGCACCAACAAGGCCGAGGCGCTGAGCGCGGCCGCGGGCCTTACACGTCAGGCGGTTGGCGTTAACTAGCCCGTGCCGCTGGCGAATCGCTCTGCATGCGCGGTGATGCCGACTCTCCCTTGGAGGCGGTTGTCGGCGCCGCAGCCGTACAACGTCCGTCCATGTGCCACCGATCGAGTATGTGAGCGACTCCGCCATGAAACTCATCATCGCGGTTGTGCAGGTCTACGATACGGACCGTCTGCTGCGGTTAGTCACCGACGCTGGGCTGCGGGCGACCCGAATCGTCAGCACGGGCGGTTTTCTGCACATGCAGAACGCGACGGTGTTGATCGGCGCCGCGGACGAACGTGTCGCAGAGGCGGTTGATTTAGTGCGCGGAGCCTGCCGGTCACGCGTCGAAGTCACGGCGGACCTATCCGCGCCGGAGCTGGCGGACTGGTTACCTGGCGGGATTCATGATGTCACGCTGGGCGGCGGCGTCGTGTTCATCGTGCCGGTGGAACGGTTTCTCCGCGTTTCCGGTGCGGTACCAGCGCCTGCTTGCGACAGAATTGTGCGTGGGGTTTGAGCATGACCAGATCCAAGGACGCCACCATTCGGCGGGTACTCCAAAGGTGGACTCTGGCGGCGGGGTTCGCCGTTGGACAACTCGGTTCATCCCCCTCGTTGCCGATGTCGAACCCGCCCGCGTTCGTCCGGTTGTTAGCAGAACGCCAGGGTGGCTTCGCGCCGGGCGAGATGGCTGGTTGGCATGTGATTGTGACGATCGATGACTCGTTCAGGCGTGACCACGCCAAGCCGTGGCCGAGCTGCCCGAACTGAGCCGACCGATGCCGATATCCACCTGTGCGGGCCGTTTCACCGCCGGTCTGCGCTTGACTGGTGCTAGCGCGAAAGAACCGGCTGCGCGACTGTTTCGTCGTGAACGTGCTGCGGGCCGTATCGTGCGTCTTCACTCAGCATCGGCGCGAGCATCTGCTGCAGGGCCATGATGTG
>JACDDJ010000814.1 GCA_013817065.1 Acidobacteriota bacterium | reverse complement strand
CTGCTATTCGGCCTCACGCTATTTTCAGTCGCGGCAACCGCGGCATGGGTGGACAAGCACCAGGGCCGAAACGAGCGCGCGCTGGCGTCGCCGGTCTCGACGCTGCTGCCGGGGCTCGGCATCACGGGCGCCTGCCTGACGCGTTACGAAGCGTGGCCGATTACTGGTGTGCTCCTCGCACTCGCTTTTACGGTAATGGTACGGCGAGGTAACCGGTGGGACGATTCGCTCCGGAGTATCGCGCGTCTGGCGTTGTGGCCGGTCGTAGCGATCGCGGTGTTCTCGCTGAACAGTCGCTGGGTGGTGGGTTCGTGGTTCGTGCCCGGTGACTTCTTTGTCCCGGAGAACAAGGAAGCACTGGGGCATCCCCTCGTGGCCTGGCGACAGCTGAGGGAAGGACTCACGCTGCTGGCCGGAGACACGCTGCCCAAAGCGGGGTACGTCGGAGCGGCCCTCGTGGCCTGGGCCTGGTTTCGATCGCGCGAGCGCGCTTCGCTGGCGCTGCTCCTCGCGCTCTTCGCCGCGGCTGCCCTCCCGATCTCCGCATATACACAAGGTCACCCGTTCCGGATCCGCTATGACGTGCCGCTGGTCATCGCGTGCGCCTCACTGGCGGCTGCAGGCATTGCGGTGTCATGGACGCTGTTGCGGATCCCGCTCGCGCTCCTGCTGCTGGTGCTCGTCGTCCGAGAGGCGCCCCCGCTGAATCTGCAGGCGCCGATCGTCGTCGAGTCGCAGCGTGAAGCGCTCAACATGGAAGGACGCCGCGTCATCACCGCGTACCTCGAGGCTCACCACGACGGCCGAACGATCATGATGAGCATGGGCTCGCTCGGCCACTACATGCACGACCTGTCCCTCGCCCACTTCCCGATCAAGGACTTCCTGCACGAGGGCAACGGCGAGATCTGGCGATTCGCGATGCTGAGCCCTCGCGGACACGCCGGCTGGCTGATCATCGAAGGATCTGCCGAAGGTGGGGACGCGCTCCATCACGCCGCACAACTCCCGCGCTGGCTGGATGGATTCGAGATGGTCGCTGAAGGAGGCGGCGCGAGACTGTACAAGGCACGAGGGCCCCAAGCGCCAGGGCCCTCGTAATCGAGACACGAAGTCGCTCGGGACGTTAGAAGCGGAAGTGCACGGCGAAGTTCCACGTGGTGCCGCCGAGATCGATCTTGTCGCCAAGGAATCCTTCGTCGAGGCCGCCGGTGTCACCTTCCGCACGATGCCAGCGGAACTCGCCACCGACCGTCCACATATCCGAGACGGGGATACGAACGCCCCCGAGGATTACGGGACCGACCGACGTTCCTTTCGCGACGAACCTTCCCGGAAAAACCAGATCCTCGAAATCCACGAAATCGCCGGTCTCGGTGTAGCGCCAGTTGATCGCGGTGATGCCGGCGCCGATGTAGGGCTGGATCGAACCCTGCCGGCCAAGCGGCAGGAAGCGCGCTGTCGCGGACATCGGGATCTGGCGGAACTTGAGCTCCTGTTCGATCTCGATGCCGTCGTCATCGGTGAACCGGTAGATGCTCGGGGTGCTGCCCTGGTAGTAGCTGATCCCGGCGCCGAGCTCGATGTAGTCGGTCAGCGCGAACAGATACTCCGCCCCGAAAGTTGCGGCGTTGAAATCGTCTGTGTCGAAGAGCAGTGACCCCTGGTTGTTGAAGATCACGTCATCGTCGACGCGTCCGTCGTCGCCCTTCACCTTGAAGTACCCGAGTGTGAAACCGAAGGCCTGCCGGCTTTCAGACGTGCTGCCGACCCGAACAATCTGCGCCTCTACGGGAGCCGCCGTCGATACAGCCGCGGCCGCCAGTACACCCACGACGGCTCGGACGCCCCATCGCAAAACACTCTTTGTCATGATCGATTCTCCGGGCCACTGCAACAGATCGAGGGCCTCAATGCACTTCTTGTTGAGCAGGAAAGGTGCCAACTCACAGAACTTCCAACTTCCAAAACGCCAAACTTCCAAGCGGACGCAGAATCCCAAGCGTCGCCACCGGATTGGGCAGCTTTTAGCGTTCTGGTGGTTGGGAGTTTGGATGTTGGAGGTTGCGTCCGAAGTGTCCTGCGAGGGCGTCACTTCGTCCGATTTCGCGAACGGAAGCCGTCCTCGAACGTGCGGATCGCCTGCAGCATAGGGTCGTGAAGGGCGCCGTTGGAGGCCAGAATGTTCCCGCGCCGGGAGGCGAAAG
>JACDDJ010000192.1:1619-7855 GCA_013817065.1 Acidobacteriota bacterium | reverse complement strand
GTCCCGGCCTCGGGTCCGGCGATGCTGATGCCGGTGAGGACGGTGCGCGGTCCGAGGTCGAAGCCGGCCGGGCTCTGGAGCGGGATCGTCTGTATCGCCGGCCCGTTGATGAACCGGAACATATCGACATCAGACAAGGCGGCCATGTCCCACGGGTTCCCGAGTTCCATGGTGGCGAAGTCGTCTCCGCCTTCCGGGGACGGCGCCACGAAGCCGAGCGTCGGCACGTCGTTGACCGCCCAGGTGTCGCTCGAGATGTTCGCGGCGCTGAGCGTCCCTCCAGCCGTGACGACCCCAACCTTGTAGGTTCCCGGCGCGAGCGCGCCCGCATAGAACTTGTAGCCGCTGCCGCTCGTGCTGCAGCCGGCCGAAGCGGAATTCGCGTTGCCTGAGGTCGCCACCGCACTCAGGGCGATCGGCCCGAGGGGCGCGCCGGTCGCGGCATCGATCAAGTAGATGTTGACGGTGGAACCGCCGCCCGACCAGGTGATCGTCCGGCACAGCGACGCATCGACGCTGACGAGACGCACCCAGTCAATCTGCACCTGGACGCCCGCCTGGTTGGTGGGATCGAAGCGGAGCGTTCGCACCGTTCCGCCCCACTGGAACCCGGCCGCACCGAGGGCGCTGAACGGTTGCTGCGTCAGATCTATGAGATAGGTGCGGAAGCCCGGGGAGGTGAAGAAGTTCGGCGTCGCGACGGTGAGGCTGTTGTCGAAGATCGAATCCCGGTTCCAGAACAACTGCATCTGCGAGGTTGGATGGTTGACGCTCATCCGCATCGCCAGCACCTTGTAGGTGTTTGCATCGATCGGAAAGTTCGAGCCGGTCTTGCCGATCCTCGCGGCGAACGGATTGCCGGTATCGAGAAGGAACACGCTCGGGTCGTCGTTAGAGGACGTGGCCGAGAACACGCCGTTTTCAAACGAGATCCCGCTGAAGTTGGGGCGCGGTTGGTCGGTGCCGTCCAGGAAGGCGCCGAAATCGGTCCGCTGCTGCATGTCCCAGGGATCCTGGAACGCCCGGGTGGCGAAGTCGTCGGCAGCCTTGACGTTGCTGGTGCCAATCGAGGTCACGGTCTGTGCCGTGGCTGCTGTTGCCGTGCACACACTCAGAGCAGCCGCTAGATAGAACGTTTTCATAAGTACGGGGTCTCGAGGAAGCGGAGCAGCCGGGGAGGGCACGGAGATTATACCGTGCCTTCGGGACGGCTCGGCGTCGCTGCAGATAATCGGGGGTCCTGCCGATAGTTCAGGCGCTACGGTGCGATCGCGACGGGGTATCCTTATCTGCCCCCTGCGAGGAAGTCTGGTTACGTTTGTCTGGGCTGCTTTATTACCTCATCGGCACTTTCGCCCTTTCGGCAGTTCTGACGCCGGTTGTGCGTCAGATTGCCATTCGCCTTGGCCGCGTCGCGACTCCGCGCTCGGATCGTTGGCATACCCGTCCTGTCGCGATGCTCGGCGGGTTCGCGATCGTGCTCTCGGTCGCGATCGCCCTCACTGCCGGCGGTGCCGTCGGGTCGGTACTTCCCCTCTTTGCCGGCGCCTTCGCGATGTTCGCGCTCGGCGCCCTCGACGACGAGCTGCATTTCGGCGCGGCGACCAAGCTGGTCGCGCAGACCGTGATCGGACTGGTAATCGTGTATCTCGCGCCCGCCGTCGCGTTGACGGGCGTCCCTATCGTCGATGAGCTGATCGCTCTCGGCTGGGTGGTTGGCATTACCAACGCCTTCAATCTCCTCGACAACATGGACGGCCTGTCGTCGGGGATCGCGGCGATCGCCGGAAGCTTTTACCTGGTGATCCTGCTCGAAGGGGGCCCGACGCCGCTCGCCGCCGCCATCGCGGCCTTCACGGGCGCGACGCTCGGCTTCCTGATCTACAACTTTCAGCCCGCGAAGATCTTCATGGGCGACAGCGGCAGCCTGTTCCTGGGATCTTTCCTCGCCGGCGCGGCGCTGTTCGCGGCTCCAGGGGCGACCTCGCAGCTCGCGCCGATCGCGACGGTCCCTCTCCTGATCCTGCTCATCCCGATCTTCGACACCGCTTTCGTGACCGTGACGCGTCGGATGTCAGGACGCCCTGCGATGGTCGGCGGCCGGGACCATCTATCGCACCGGCTCGTCCGCCTCGGGATGCCGGAGCGGCTCGCCGTGCTCGGCCTCTACGCACTCGCGGCGCTCGGCGGCCTGATCGGCTTCAGCCTGCTGCGAGTGGACGATGGGTTCTCGACGATCGTCCTCGGCGCCTACCTGATCCTCCTCGCGAGCATCGGGCTGGTGCTCGGGCACGTCGAGGCGCACGCCGAAGTTGCCGATCAGTCGCAGGCGCCGCTCGTCGGGGAGCTTGCCTACCGCAAGCGCGTCTACGAGGTGCTGCTCGATGTGGCGCTGCTGACGCTGGCGTACTACGCGGCGTTCCGGGTGCGATTCCAGGGTCCCGAGTTCGCCCATTTTATCGGCTACCTGGTCGCGGGGTTCCCCGTCGTCCTTGGCTGCCAGCTCTCCGGTCTGGCTCTCGCGGGGAAGTACCGGCAGGAGTGGCGGACGTTCGGATCCGCCGAGCTGCTCACGCTGTTGAAGGGGATCTTCTTCGGTGTCGCCGGATCCGTCCTCGCGATTCTGTATCTGTATCGCTTCGAAGGTTTCTCACGGACCGTCTTCGCGCTGGACGCGGCGTTCCTCGCCTTCCTGCTGATCGGCTCGCGCGTCGCGATTACATCGGTGGACGACTACCTGCGCCGGCAGCGCCAGCGCGGCGATCGCGTCCTGATCTATGGCGCCGGCCGCGGCGGCACCGTCCTGCTGCGTGAGCTGCTCGAGAATTCCGCCCATAACCTGGCCCCGATCGGATTCCTCGACGACAACCCCGCCCGGCGCCGGGTGCGCATCGAAGGCCTCGAAGTCCTCGGCGCGCTCGAGGACCTTCCGTCGCTGATCGAGTCGCACCGCCCCGTCGAGGTGCTCGTCAGCATCGCCGGTCTCGACCGCGCCCGGCTCGGCGCGCTCTCAACCATCTGCCGCAAGCACGGGCTCCGCGCTCGCGTGATGCGCTTCGCACTCGAGGAGCTCGGCCCCGTGCCTCATGTCCGGCATGATTCCCAGGCCAGCTGACGCCGCGGCGCAGCTGGTCGATCGCGCCGCCACCCCGTCGTCCATCTCCTCAACCCTCAGAGCGCTGGCCGGCTATCGGCACCTGCTGCGGAATCTCGTCCTCAAGGACCTGAAGCTCAAGTATCGCGGGTCGGTGTTCGGTTTCCTGTGGTCGCTCGCGAACCCGCTGCTGATGATCGTGGTTTACACGATCGCGTTCACCTACATCCTGCAGATCCGGACGGCAGGATTCGTGTTCTACCTGATGCTCGGGATCCTTGCCTGGACGTTCTTCGCCAGCTCACTGAGCGCGTCGACGGCGTCGATCGCGGACAACGGCGGACTGGTCAAGAGCGTCTTCTTCCCGCGCGCGATCCTGCCGCTCGCGAGCGTCCTCTTCAACCTGGCGCAGTACCTGCTCACGATCGTCGTGTTCCTGCCTGTCATGCTGATCTACTACGGGATCGCGCCGGCGGCGCCGATGCTGCTGTTCCCGGTCTTCCTGCTCCTCCAGTGCTTGTTCACTGTGGGGCTCGCCCTGCTGCTCTCGACCGCCACGGCATTCTTCCGCGACGTCAAGCATCTCGTCGAGGTCGGGCTCGCGGTGCTGTTCTGGCTGACGCCGATCGTCTACACGCTCGACCGCCTTCCTGCCGGCGTGCAGCGCGCTGTCATGTTCAGCCCGATGGCGCCCTACATCACCGCGTATCACAACATCTTCAACGATCGGGCCTGGCCGGATCCGATGACGTGGACGCTTGCGATCGGCTATGCCGTCCTCGCGCTCTTCATCGGACTCACTGTCATCGTCCGCTACGAAGAGCAGTTCGCGGAGCGCGTCTGATGGCGACCGTGCTCGAAGCCCGCGGCCTCTCGAAAAAGTTCAACCTGCGACACAACCCGTCCGGTGAGTTGAAAACGCGCGCACTCGGCCTCCTGCACCGCGGACGACGGCAGCGGACGGAGGAATTCTGGGCGCTGCGGGACGTATCCCTTCGCATCAACGCGGGCGACTCGATCGGGCTCGTGGGCCGGAATGGCTCCGGCAAGAGCACGCTGATGAAGATCGTTGCCGGTATTCACCGGCCGACGACCGGCCAGCTGCTGGTGAAGGATGGGGCTCGCGTCGGCAGCATGATCGAGCTCGGGATCGGCTTTCATCCCGAGCTGACCGGCGACGAGAACGTGTTCATGAACACGGCGATCCATGGGCTGAGTCGCTCCGAAGCGCTCGCGATCTACGACGCGGTGGTCAACTACTCGGGGTTGCGGCACTTCATGGACGTGCCGCTCAAGAACTACTCCTCGGGCATGCAGATGCGGCTCGGATTCGCGATCGCGGCGCAGCTGGATCCGGAGATCCTCCTGCTCGACGAGATCTTCGCGGTTGGCGACGAGGACTTCCAGAAGCAGTGCATGAGGACGCTCCATAGCTTCCAGGAGCGCGGCCGCACGATCCTGTTCGTGTCCCACTCGGCTGCCGCCGTCCAGGCGATCTGCCGTCGCGCCTGCCTGCTCGATGCCGGACGGCTCCTCTACGACGGCCACGTCGACGGCGCTTTGACCGAGTATCGGCGGATGAGCGCGGCGGATCCCGATCGCGCCGTCGGCACGAAGTCCGCCGACGCGTTGCCGGTCGAACTGAGCGAGCTCGATCTCACCTGGCATCGCCTCGCGACGGGGGGCAACTGGGATGACCAGGGGCAATGGGTCGACGACTTCCTGCGACGGCAGGGTTTGAAGCCGGATCACTACGTCCTCGAAGTCGGCTGTGGCAGCCTCTCGGCCGCGGCGCGGCTGCTGCCCTACATGGAGGAGCACCACTACTGGGGGTTTGAGAAGAACATGGAGCTGTTCAACGCCGGCGTGCAAATCGAGTTGCCGCGGCTGGGAGTGACGCCGGAACGCGGCCACTTCCTCGTGAACGACGACTTCGATCTGTCGGGTGCGCCGCACGTGTTCGACATGGCGCTGGCGAGCGGCCTGGTTCGGCGCCTCTCGCTCAACGCGGTGGCGCGGTGTATGGCGTCGGTCGTCAAGAAGCTCGCGCCGGGCGGCCGCTTCTACATCACCTGGGCCGAGAACCCGGATCCGCAATCCTTCGATCCAGTCATGCAGTCAGATGGAACGCGGACGTTCGCGGATCGAGAGCCGTTTCATTACAGCTTCGCGACGCTCGCGGTAATCGCGCACACGCTGGGGGCGAGGGCCGAGCGGCTGCCGGATGCGAGCCATCCGCGCGGCGAAGCGCTGATGGTCCTCACGCGGGACTAGAAGGTCACTATTCCCAGGCGGTCTTCCATCTTCCCTTTTCCATCTTCCATTTCAGGCTGGCTCTCTTCAGCGGCCTGAGGCCTTCGGCCCGACCAGCGCGCGCCAGCTTGGCGGCATGTTGCGCTCGACCTCGACTCCAGAGAATGGCGTCGCCGACTGGACACCCTCGGCGCGGGCCCATTCCGCCATCTTCGCAAGTCCGTCCGGCAGGCTCGTCTCCGGGCGATGCCCGAACACGCGGTGTGCCTTGCTGTGGTCGCTGTAGGCGACAACGACCTCGTTGCGCGCCGGCACGTGGACGACCGGGTGACCGGGAACACCCATGGCCTCCGCGACGTGCTGTGCGAGCGCACTGACGGTGTAGGCGCGATCTGCACCGAGGTTGAATACCTGGTCCGATGCCGCCTCGACCCACGGGGACTCCGCGATGATCGGTGAGAGGTCACCGACATAGCTGAACGCGCGCTGCTGCAGGCCGTCACCAAAAATCCGCATCGGCAGACCCGACATGATCTGGTTCATGAAGATGCCGATGACGTTCCGGTAGGGATCACCCAGGTTCTGGAACTCGCCATAGACGTTGTGTGGCCGCACGATGACCGAGCGCACGCCGAACATGTCACGCGCACTGGCCAGGTCCATTTCGACGGCGAGCTTGGCGATGCCGTACGGGTCCTCGGGATGCGGCGTGTGGTCCTCCCGCATCGGGGACTGCCCGGCGCCATACACGGCGATCGAGCTCGTGAAAACGAAGCACTCCACCTCGTTACGGATGCTCTCGTTGATCAGGTTGATGCTGCCGATGACGTTGTTGGTGTAGTTGAACCGGCGGATGAAGTGCGAAAGGCCTTCAGCCGCATAGGCGGCA
>JACDDJ010000192.1:0-1609 GCA_013817065.1 Acidobacteriota bacterium | reverse complement strand
ATGGTAGACGTACCGGAACTCGTGCTTCCCGAACAGGTCCCCGATCAGCTCGTGATCGCACACCGAGCCCTGGACAAAGGTCGCACCGGCGGGGATGTTGCGCTCGAAGCCGCCCGAGAGGTCGTCGAGCGCGACGACCGTGACCCGGTTCTGCGCGAGAAGCGCGCGTACCACGTGCGAGCCGATAAAACCAGCGGCGCCGGTCACCAGCGCGGCCGGGCGTTCGTGCGATGCGGTCATAGGGAGATCAACGTCACGGAGGGCTGAGAATCAGCGCCCGGCAATTATAATGGCGATGATTGCCGTGAACACCCCATGGCACTCAAAAGCGGCACTCCGGTGAGGACTCCGCGCAACAGACGAGGACGATGAGCGAGTCCGGGACCGAAGCGGCGCTGAAGGAGCTTGCGGACCTGCTGGCCCGGCGCCGCGCCGTCCTGAGCGACTCCGCCGCGGTGGTGGCGCGACTCCAAGCGATTCGCCACAGCACCAGTTGGCGGATGCTCGAGGTCTATCGCCGAACACGCGCTCGGCTGGGGATCTCAGGCGTCAGTCCGACGGCAGTCCAGGCGATGCTCAGGGCGAGGCGCGGCACGCGACGGATCCCCCGATTCGTTCGCGAGGCGCCGGCCGGCGTGAACGTCTCCGGGTACCTGGACACCGAGAGCGGGATGGGAGAGGCCGCGCGCGCCAGCATTCGTTCGATCCAGGCGGCGGGTCTCCCGGTGGCGTTGAACAACGTTCCGTCGAAGCTTCGCGCCCACGATCGCTCGCACGCGGACGCGTTCGTCGCCGGCAATCCCCACCCGTTCAACCTGGTCCATCTGAACGCCGACAACATGGGCTGGTTCGCCGCCTCGCGCGGCCGCGGCTATTTCCGGAATCGCTACACGATCGGCTTCTGGTTCTGGGAGCTGTCGACGTTCCGTGATGAGTGGCTGCCGTTCTTCGGCTACGTGGACGAAGTGTGGGTGGCGACCGAGTTCGTCCGCGCCTCGATCCAGGCCTCCACCTCCCTTCCGGTCGTCCGCATGCCCCTGCCGATCGTCCTGCCGCCGGCGCCGGCACTCTCGCGCGCCCATTTCGGTCTGCCGGCCGAAGGCGCGGTGTTTCTCTACGCGTTCGACGTCTCGAGCCAGACCGAGCGGAAGTTTCCGCTCGGGGCGGTGCGGGCATTCAGGCGCGCGGCGCTCGAGCGACCGCAGGCCGTCCTCGTCCTGAAGTTTACAAACGGCGAGTACGACCGCGCTGCCGTGCGACGGCTCCACGAGGAAGCGGCGGGGCTCAACGTCATCATGCTGAACGGCTACATGGATCGCGCCGAGCTGACGGGGTTGCTCCAGGTCGCCGACTGCTACCTCTCGCCGCATCGAGCCGAGGGATTCGGGCTCTCGCTCCTCGAAGCAATGTCGCTCGGCAAGCCGGTGGTGGCGACGAACTATTCCGGCAACGTGGATTTCATGACTGCCGACAACAGCTACCCTGTCGACCACAGGCTGGTCGCACTGACCAGGGATTACGGCCCGTACATGCGCGGCGCCGTATGGGCCGATCCGGATCTCGACCACATGGGTGCATTGATCCGCCATATCGTGGCCCATCCGGAAGA
>JACDDJ010000813.1 GCA_013817065.1 Acidobacteriota bacterium | reverse complement strand
ACTTCTTCGAACAGGTCTTCGAGCGTCACGATCCCGGCCGTGCCGCCATGCTCGTCGAGGATCACCACCATCTGCGTCCGCTTGCGCCGCATCGAGGCCAGCACGTCATCCAGTTCCGCCGTCTCGGGCATCAGCGGCAGCGGACGAGCGTGGTCCTGCGCGAGCGTCTCGTTGTTCAGCAACAGACGCAGAACGTCCTTGATATGGATCATGCCGATGATGTGGTCCAGATCGTGTTCGAAAACCGGGTAGCGGGTGTGCGGAGATGAACCGAGCAGCTCGCGGATCTCGTCGGGCGTCGAGCCAAGCGCGATCCCGGTGATCCGGACCCTCGGCACCATCACCTGGTCAGCGGTCAGGTCGCCGAACTCGAAGAGCTCCTGGAGCACCTGGCTGGCGTCAGTGCGGAGCGCACCGAGCTCCTCGCTTTCCTGGACGATCAGCGCCAGCTCCTCGGGCGTGTAGTATTGCTCGGCATGTGAGACCTGCCGCTGAACGCCCATCATCCGCAGCGTGAGATTACCGAGACCGTTCAGCCCGACCACAAAGGGGTAGAACAGCGTTTTCGTCCAGAGCATCGGCGGCGTGATCCAGAGCGCCATTGTTTCGGCACGCTGCAACGCCAGCGACTTCGGCACCATCTCGCCGACGACGATATGGAAATAGGTGAGGATCGTGACGGCCACTACGCTCGCGAAGGTGTGCGACGCGAGAAAGGCGGGACCGCCGGATCCGCCGAGGTAGTGGTAGATCCCGTCGGCGAGCACGTGCTCTCCATACATGCCCAGACCGAGACTCGCGACCGTGATCCCGAGCTGCGCGGTGGCGATGTAGCGGTCCTGCTTCTGCGGATCGCGCAGCACTGACTGGACGACCCGCGCCAGCCGGTTGCCATCGGCGGCCCTCTTGTCGATCGACATTTTCGGCGCGCCGACGATCGCGAACTCCGCCGCGACGAAGATGGCGTTCAGCAGGATGAGCGCCGAGATGATCAGGAAAGCGATCATCGGCGCCGCTTCTCCGCGACGTTGACGCGCCGTCTCGCACCCTTGAACTCGTCGGCGACGCCGCCGAGCAGCTCGCCGACAACGTCCTCGAGTGTGATCAAGCCTTCGACCCGGCTGTCGGGAGCAGCGACGAACGCCTGGTGGTTGCGCTGCTCGCGCAGGAAGGCCAGCAGCCGATCCGCCGGCATGTCGGCCGGGACGCGCACGATCGGGCGCAGCAGGGATGCGGTGGTCAGAGGACGCCCCCCAACGAACGCGGTGACGACATCCTTGGTGTGGAGGACGCCGATGAGCCGGCCGGGCGTCCCTTCACTCACGGCGAGCCGGCTGTACGGACTTGCCGCCACGATGCGCAACACCTCGGGGAACGGCGTCGCCGTATCCACCGTGGCGAGGCGTTCGCGAGGCACCATCAACTGACCGGCGGTTCGAAGCCCGAGTCTGAGTGCACGGTGCAGCCGGACCTGCTCCTCGGGTTCGAGCAGTCCGCCGTCGCGGCTCTCGGCAATCAACAGCTCGATCTCGTCCGGCGAGTGGACGTGGCGGTGTCCCGTAGCCGGAATGCCCAGCGCGCGCAGGATCAGAACACCGCTGCCGTTCAGGAACGAGATGGAAGGTCCGAATATCTTCTGTGACCACTGCATTGGCAGCACGGTCGCCAGCGCGACGCCCGTCGGGTTCTGCAATGCGAGTGACTTCGGGACCAGTTCGCCGAGGATCACGGCGAGGCAGGTCAGCACCACGAGGATCGAAATGGCAGCCGTGGATGCGGCGGTCTCGGGATTCAGACCGCCGAAGCGTTCGAGCAGCGGCACGACGGTGGGCGCCAGGGCCGCCTGCCCATAGGCGCCGAGAATCAGACTCGAGAGCGTAATCCCGATCTGCGACACCGCGATGTAACGGTCGAGCGCCGCGGGATCCTCGACAACCGGCAGCATGCGCGCCGCCAGCGCATTGCCGTCCTCAGCGAGCCGCCGGAGCCTGCTGCGCCGCACGCCAACCGCCG
Organism: Acidobacteriota bacterium; assembly: GCA_013817065.1. GTDB lineage: Bacteria > Acidobacteriota > Vicinamibacteria > Vicinamibacterales > 2-12-FULL-66-21 > JACDCA01. The sequence continues at coordinate 195 of JACDDJ010000813.1, read as the reverse complement.
CAAACTCGGCCGCAACGTACAACGCTGTCAAAAGGATGAGCAGGACGATGACCGTCCCGGCCAGTAGCATTCACTAAAGAGTGTATACGGTGAGGGTGCGGAGGAACTGACGCTGAGGGTGCGGTCACCTTACGTTGAGGGTGCCGAGGGACTGACGCTGCGGGTGCGGTCACCTTTGCGGTGAGGGTGCAGAGG
>JACDDJ010000812.1 GCA_013817065.1 Acidobacteriota bacterium | reverse complement strand
TACTTCGGGAACAGGATCGCGACCTCGGGGCACACACGCGAGCACGCCGGGCAGTCGGTCTTGCAGTTGGTCGGGTTCCGCACCTCGATCTTCTTCTCCTTCGACACGCCATAGACGTCGAACAGACAGAAGGTGAGGCACTGCATGCAGTTCGTGCAGCGGCTGAAGTCGATGACCGGAAACCACGGTTTCCATTTCTGGCGCGGAGTCGTGCTCGTCCGCGCGTGCAACTCCTCGAGGCCGCGCAGCATCGACTCGGCGTCCAGCCCCTCGATATTGCAGAAGAACACGGGACGGCCTTCATCCTCGCGCGATTGGGCGACGGAGGGGTGGGCCTCGAGAAAGCGTCCGAGCACCGCCATCGCCCCGGCTCCGGGTGCGGCAGGCGTGGTGCCCTCGATTCCGACGCGTGCCACCTGGTAGCCGCTCTCGAGCAGCCGGCGCAGAGCCGAGGCGCGTACCGCCCGCTCCAGAGGCAGGCTGCCGCGCCCCTCGTAGAGAACGATGGAGAGCGTCTGCGCAGTGCTCACGTCAACTCCGGGCGAGCGAGCTCGAGGCTCGCCGCGATGTCGGCCGGGCTCTGTTCGCGCATGTTGAGCACGCGCACGTGCTCCGGCAACGTCACACCCGCGCCTGTGAACAGCCAGCGGACGGCGCGCGGATAGCAGGCGACAATGGCGACGTCTTCACCGGCCGCAATCTCGGCAAGCGCCGGATCTCGGCGCGCCGACATCTCGCACAGATCGGGCACCGCCTCGAAGGACACGCCGGATCCGGACAGTTCGTCAAGTACCCCCGACTTCGTGTCGGGCGGCACGACCTGCGCGAAGGCGCAATGGCAGTAGAGAATGCGGCGCGGACTCATGATCACCCCTTCACAGCGTGGCCGCCATACGATGGGTTGGAACCGGGCGCCCGGGTCGGAAGCGCTCCAGGTGCGTAAGAGTGATTGCAGCCTCATCTCGGCGCACCACGCTGAGAGCGTTGCGCACGGCCTGCTCGAGCCGCTCGGGCGCCGCTTCGGCCCGCAGATTGACGGTAATCTCCGCGCCGTCCACCTGCGCGTCGAGCGCGAATGCCAACTCCGGAGCCCCATCCGTCCGCGTCGCGTTGACGACCGAGATCCCGTGGCCGTCCTCGGGGACCAGCGTCAGCTTCAAGTGCGCGATCTCGAGGCCGGTGGTCGCGAGATCGCCGTGGATCGCCCCTGCCAGGTCACGCAGCAGGTCGTCGGCCTCGACGGCCGCGCCCGTGAGGGTTGCCGTGCAGTTCAGCCATCCGAGGAGGGCTTCCCCCTCCGCGTAGGTGTCGTAATCGATGTCGAGAACGCGGCCACGCGGATCGGCCGCCAGCAGACCGTCGATCCATGCCCCGACCCCGGCGCCAGTACGAGCCGAGATGGCGACCACGCGCGCGCCCGGAAAGCGCGCCTCGAGAGCGAGGCGCAGGGCCGTCATCCGTTCGGGCGAGAGTCGATCGGCCTTGTTGATCACCAGCACGTCCGCTTCTTCGAGCTGCTTCGTATAGATGTACTCGACTTTCGGCGAGAAGGCGCGGCCCGTCTCGAGGCCCAGGATTCGGAGCGCGCGGTCCGGGTCGAGCAGCACGCTCAACGGCGCCACGCGATACCGGTCGGCATACAGGTGCCGCAGCGGCAAGGCCACGGTCGCCACAAGATCGGTACAGCTTCCGACCGGTTCGGCCAGGAATACGTCGGGACGCACATCGGCCGTCAGCTTTTCTGCGGCGTCGGTCAGCGAATTGAAACGACAGCAGAAGCACCCGCCAGCGATCTCCTCCACCGGAAACGCCCGCGAGCGGACCAGGGCGGTATCGACGAGCGCTTCGCTCTGATCGTTCATGATCAGGCCGACACGCTTGCCGGCTGCGGCCAGGTGCGCGCCGGCCTGGAGCAGGGCTGTCGTCTTGCCCGCCCCGAGGAATCCGCCGACCATCAGGTAGTGCGCGATCATTCCGCCGACTCCGATTGCGAATGGCGCATGCGGTCGATCGTGGCGTCCAGCAATCCCGCGTATGCATGCATGTCCATGGCGTGTGGATCAGGCTCCCCGTGCACCTCGTATACCCACCCGCGTCGGTAGCGATCGTCGTCGATCACGGCGATGCGATCGATCAGGAGCGGGTTGCTGCCGGCGAACTGTCCGGCCACCACGCTGTACAAATCGGTGCGGGCCTTGAAACCCTCGAAC
>JACDDJ010000811.1 GCA_013817065.1 Acidobacteriota bacterium | reverse complement strand
AACATTCGTGGAGGCCGGCTGGCCGAAAGGTTGGCCGCAAGCCTTCGCGCTTTTGCGTTGGGCAAAGTAACCGCCGGGCTTTCCGGCATTGAAAGGTGAAGGCTTCATGCCGACGATTAACCAGCTGATCCGCAAGGGTCGCGAACCGCAGAAGGCCAAATCCAAGGTCCCTGCGCTGGAGCAGAACCCGCAAAAGCGCGGAGTCTGCACCAGGGTCTATACGACCACCCCGAAAAAGCCGAACTCGGCGCTGCGCAAGGTGGCCAAGGTCCGCCTGACCAACCAGCGCGAAGTGATCAGCTACATCCCGGGAGAAGGCCACAATCTGCAGGAGCACAGCGTCGTGCTGATCCGCGGCGGACGTGTGCGCGACCTTCCGGGTGTCCGCTATCATGTGCTTCGCGGAGTCCTCGACACGCAGGGCGTCAAGGATCGCCGGCAGTCGCGTTCGAAGTACGGCGCCAAGCGTCCCAAGTAATCCGCACGAGTAAGCCCCGGACAGGGCTCCCATCAAAGTAGCACTTTGATGGGGACCCACATGTTCCGGAAACGGCTGAAGAGAAAGGAACAGTTTTATGTCCCGTCGTCGCCGCCCAGAAAAGCGTGAGATCCTCCCCGATCCGAAGTTCGGGGACATCACCCTGTCGAAGTTCATGAACAGCGTCATGCTCGACGGCAAAAAGTCCGTCGCCGAAGGCATCGTCTATGGCGCTCTGGAAAGCGTCGAAACCCGGCTCAAGAAGGAGCCGCTGCAGGTGTTCCACGACGCGCTCACCAACGTGGCGCCGGGCATCGAGGTTCGGTCCCGCCGGGTCGGCGGCGCCACCTACCAGGTTCCGGTCGACGTTCGTCCCGAGCGCGCCCAGGCGCTTGCCATTCGCTGGCTGATTACGGCCGCCCGAGCGCGCGCCGAAAAGACCATGGCCGGCCGCCTGTCGGGCGAGCTGATGGACGCTTCGCAGAACCGCGGCAACGCGGTGAAGAAGCGCGAGGACACGCACCGCATGGCCGAGGCCAACCGCGCTTTCAGCCACTACCGCTGGTAATTCGGACTGTGCTCCTGCGAAGGCAGGAGCCCAAACGCTTGTTTTGAACGAAGCCCTTCAAGGGCAATGGAGTTAAACATGGCCCGCAGCCATCCGCTCGACCGCTATCGCAACATCGGCATCATGGCGCACATCGACGCCGGCAAGACCACGACCACCGAGCGAATCCTCTACTACACCGGCAAGTCCTACAAGATCGGCGAAGTGCACGAAGGCACCGCGACGATGGACTGGATGGAGCAGGAGCAAGAGCGCGGGATCACCATCACGTCGGCGGCGACCACCTGTTTCTGGGCAGCCGAAGAAGGCAACGGCCCCGAGCACCGGATCAACATCATCGACACGCCCGGCCACGTCGACTTCACCATCGAGGTCGAGCGCTCGCTTCGCGTCCTCGACGGAGCGGTCGCGTGTTTCGACGGCGTTGCCGGGGTCGAGCCGCAGTCGGAAACGGTGTGGCGCCAGGCCGAGAAATATCACGTGCCGCGGATGTGCTTCGTCAACAAGCTCGACCGCACCGGCGCCAATTTCGAGATGTGCGTCGACATGATCAAGGACCGCCTCGGCGCCCGCCCGGCGGTACTCTACCTTCCGATCGGGATCGAAGGCGGCTTCAAGGGCCTGGTCGACCTGGTCGAGAATCGCGCGATCATCTGGCTCGACGAGAGCCTCGGCGCCAAGTTCGTCTACGAAGAGATCCCGGCCGACCTCAAGGATGCCGCCGCGACAGCCCGCATGGACCTCATCGAAATGGCGGTCGAGCAGGACGACGAGGTGATGGAAGCCTATCTCGGCGGTGACGAGCCCGATGTCGCGACGCTCAAGAAGCTGATCCGCAAGGGCACGCTCAACTTCTCGTTCGTTCCCGTGCTGTGCGGCTCGGCGTTCAAGAACAAGGGCGTCCAGCCGCTGCTCGACGCGGTGGTCGATTATCTGCCGAGCCCGCTCGACGTTCCGCCGATCGAAGGTTTGAAGCTCGACGGCGAGACTGTCGACAGCCGCGAGGCGTCGGACGAGGCGCCCTTCTCGGCGCTCGCCTTCAAGATCATGAACGATCCGTTCGTCGGCACCCTGACCTTCGCGCGCATCTATTCGGGCAAGCTGGACACGGCTTCCACCGTGACCAATTCGGTCAAGGACAAGAAGGAAAAGGTCGGCCGCATGC
>JACDDJ010000191.1 GCA_013817065.1 Acidobacteriota bacterium | reverse complement strand
GAACATGCCGACGCCGATTGGCCCCTGCATGAGCACCGCCGGCACCCAGGTGTGGAACGGGAACAGCGGCGCTTTGACCGCGAAACCGAACGCCAGGAGACCGAAGATCAGCGTCTGCATCGCACGCGGCACGGGTACCGTCGTGAGATCGAGAAAGTCGAACGAATACGCTCCGGCAGCGCTGTGGTGATTTACGCCGAGCATCACGATCCCGAGCAGCAACGGCGCTGAGCCGGTGAGCATGTACATGACGTACGTGACGCTCGCGGATTGTCGCTCGGGTCCGATTCCCCAGAGCCGGAGCAGGAAGTAACTCGGGACGAGGATCAACTCCCAGAACAGGAAGAACAGCACAAGATCGAGCGACACGAAGATCCCGATCGTCAGACTCTCGAGCGCCAGGAGGGCGGCCAGGTATGAAGCTGGCCGGAACGTCACGCTGGTCCACGAGAACAGCACGATCGTGAGCGTCACAAGTGCCGTCAGCGGCACGAAGAGCACGCTGATCCCGTCCACACCGACGTGGTACCCCACGCCCGCCGTTTCGATCCAGGCGATCCGTTCTGCGAACTGGATATCCGACACACCGGGCGTGAAAATCCCGGCCATCGAAACCGCGAGAATGAGCTCCGCGCCCGCTGCCGCCACGGCTGTCTGCCGCGCCCGTCTCTCGTCCTCGATGAGCGTCAGGACGATCGCCGTCAGAGCGGGCAACAGGATCAGAACCGTAAGAATCGGAAAGCCGACTTGATCCGCGGCCTGGATCTCGTGGAGGTTCATCTCGCCTCCGCCGGAAGCGCCGCCTCTGGCGCGCGCCTGACTGTCTCGACGGCGGCGGAACGAGTGAGCCGATGTTCCAGGGCGCTGAGCGACCCGTTCATGGTGCGAAGGAACGGACCAGTGTCGAGGCCGATCCAGAACACGAGGCCTCCCAGGGCAATGGAGATGACCCACTCGCGCAGTTTCAGGTCAGGCATGAATTCCGGCGCGTGAGACACGCTCGTGCGTGCGCCGCTGCCGGCTCCGGTATCGGCCACACACGGGCTCAGGAAGGCGCGCTGGAAATACCAGAGCGAGTACGCCGCGGTGAGAAAGGTGCCCAGACCGGCGGCGAGAGCCATGAACCAATGGGCCTTGAATGCGCCGAGCATCACTAGGTGCTCACCGTTGAAGCCGTTGGTTCCAGGCAGCCCTATCCCGGCGAGGGCGATCACCAGGAACGTGGCCGTGAGCGCCGGCACACGGTGCACGAGATCGCCCATCGCGGAAAGATCCGATGATCCGACACGGGAGTGCAGGAACCCGGCGACGAAGAAAAGTCCGGCGCCGACAATCCCGAGGTTGATCATCTGGAGCAGCCCGCCCTGAAACCCCGTAAGGTTCAGCGAGAAGAGGCCGATCATGACAGCGCCCATGTGACTGAGGCTGCTGAAAGCGAGCAGGCGGCGCAGATTCGTCTGGATCAGCGCGATCATCGCGCCGTAGACCAGACCGGCCGCTCCGAGCCCCAGCATCACCCACACCCACGCTCTCGACGCCTCGGGCAGAAGCGGGATGACGAATCGCAGGAACCCATAGGTGCCGAGCTTGATGCCTATGAGGAAAACGCTCATTCCCACGATCGGCCCTTGTTCCAGGACTTTGGGCATCCACGTGTGGAACGGAAACACAGGCGCCTTGATGGCGAACCCGAGAAAGAGCAGAAAAAAGATCAGGTGCTGACCGTCAGCGGGAACCGGAAGTCTCAACAAGTCGAGTAAGTCGAATGACAACGCGTCGCCTGTCCCGCGAGCGCGGACGGCCATGGTCACGATCCCTCCGAGCATCGCCGCCGATCCCAACAACATGAACGCGACGTACTCGTTCGCGGCGCGTCTGCGCTCGGCACCCGTGCCCCAGCGCGTGATGAGGACGTAACTTGGCACCAGCTCCAGCACGAAGAACAGCCAGAACATCACGAGATCCAGCGAGACAAAGGCGCCGATGAGCATCGCCTCGAGTGCGAGCGTGGCCATCACGTAATGGCGGGTGTCGGTCGCCGCGGAATACTCCGCATACAGGATGACCAGCAGGGTCAGCAGTGCCGTGACCGGCAGGAACAGCACGCTGATCCCGTCCACTCCAAGGTGGTACCCGATACCGAGCGCCGGAATGGTCCAACCGCGCTCCACGAACTGCATGTCGGGGATCTGAGGGACGAACACCAGGGCCATGTAGGCAGCGAGAAACAGTTCCGCAGCCGCCGCACCCAGTGCCAGCCGGTAGGCTCGAGTGGAGTCGCGAACGAACCAGAGAACGCCGACGACGACAAGCGGAAACAGGATCAGGACACTCAGGATGGGGAACCCTGCCTGCACGTCCGCGAAGCGCTCTGGCAGCATCACAGCATGTCCATCAGGAGGACCACGGCGAACGAGACGAATACCAGTCCGCCGCTGACCAACGGCCTGTCGAGCATCTCCTCGGTCGCGTTGAGAAACCGCCCGACGCGACCACTCGCCTGCGGCACGCCGACGTGAACGCCCGTGTGAAACACGGACCGCTCAAGCCTGGCGGCGAGCTCGGCGATTCCGTGGGTCAGTGAGCCCGTGAGACCTTCAACGCGATTGATGACCGACTGTTCCACCCAGGCCGTCACGCTCGCAAGCAATTCCGCCAGCCAACCCAGTGCGCCGCCGGCGCGCCCGATGCCCTCGCGCTCAATCCAGCCGCCGGCATCCGCGCTCGCGCGCGTCAGCCAACCGACTACGCCGCTCGCGCGCCCAACCCCCTCCCGCTCGACCCCCCCGGTGCCGCTGGCGGCCCAGCCGCCGGCGCCGCCGACGTCCCCCGCGGCAGCGGCTTTCTCCTTTCGCTCCTCTTCTCGCCACGCCACGTCCAGCGGCAACAGCGCATCTGCCAGCCCGGCCGCTCCAAATGCCTGCATGGCCAGGCGCTGCTCTGCCCAGGCCGGCACAGGGGCGCGCTCGGTCGGCGGGCCGCCGGGTGTTCCCAGAGCCCTGTCGATCACGTCGCTGTCGATCCGATCCAGCAGCCGGCCGAGACGCCGGACCGGCTGTACCACGGCGACGTCGTAGACCTCGTCCAGCCAGAACCGGTTCGTCGCGAAGCCGTACAGTCGCCGATGTCTGAACAGAAACAGTCCCGGCCGTTCCGGCTTGAACCGCTCGAAGTACACAGGGGTGAACCACCCGGTCAGCAGGATGAGGACGACGGACGCCATGACGCCGATCACGAGGAAGGGACTGCCGGCGGGCACGGCAGATCGGGCGGCAACGGCTGGCGCCAGGAAGCGCTCCATCCACGTGCCCTGTATGCCGCCTGGCAGCACCCCGACGACGAGCCCGATCGCCACGACTGCGGCGAGGACGGCGAGCCCTGTCACGAGATCGCGCGACGACCGGCGGTGTCCTGGCCCGTGGGCGCCGTGCTCGTGTTCACCAAAGGTCAGCGTGACGAGCCGCCCCGTGGACACCGCAGCCGAGAACAGCGCCAGCAGTCCGAACGCCACGAGGAGCGGAAGCCCGGTTGTCAACGCGTGCCCCACGGCGTGCCCCTGCCACCAGATGGCGAGAAACGGAACGAGCGCGAGTCCGACGGCGCCTGCAAGGAGGAGCCGGTAAAGTCGCGGACTTGATTCGCTCGGCGCTGTCGCTCGCACGTCTGCGCCCCCGTGGAGTTGATGCAGGATCGAAGGCGCGGAGAGAAAGAGCAGCGTCTTGAACACGGCGTGGGCGGCCAGATGGAAGATGGCGACGGCATACGCCCCCAAACCGCAGGCGAGAAACATGAGTCCGAGCTGCGCAGTGGTCGAGTAGGCCAGCAGGCTCTTGATATCGGTCTGCACCAGGCCCACGACCGCGCCGTAAAGGGCCGTGGCTGCGCCGACGAGGGCCACGGCGAGCAGGGCATCGGGAGCTCGATCGTAGATCGCGTGGCTGCGCGCGATCAGATAGACCCCCGCAGTCACCATTGTCGCGGCGTGTATCAGCGCGCTGGACGGCGTGGGCCCTTCCATGGCACGCGCGAGCCAGGTGACGAGCGGCAACTGGGCAGATTTGCCGACTGCGCCGAGCAGCAGGCAGAGCCCGATCGCGGTCGCCGTCGCCGTGTCGAGCGCGGGGGCGCCGGCGAACACGGTCGTATAGTTCGCGGTACCGAAGTTGGCAATTATGAGGAAGATCCCCATCAGGAACCCGGCATCTCCCACGCGATTCATGACGAAGGCCTTCGTCCCGGCCTGCACAGCGGCTTTTCGATCGTAGTAGAACCCGATGAGCAGGTACGAGCAGACGCCAACGCCTTCCCACCCGAGGAAGAGCAGGACGTAGCTGTTGCCCATGACGAGCACGAGCATCGCAAACACGAACAGGGGCAGCACGGCGAAATAGCGTGTGAAGCCCCGTTCGTTGTGCATGTAGTTGATGGAGAAGATCGCGATCAGAAAACTGATGCCCGTGGTGACGAGCATCATGATCGCTGAGAGTGAGTCGATCAAAAACGCCACGTCCACGGTGAGCGCGTCGCTCACGAGCCAGCGATAGAGCACGACCTCGCGGGGAGCCGGATCGAGGAGCACCTGGCCGAATATCCAGAGGCAGCCGGCGAGTGAGACGAGCAACGCGCCGCTCGCGACCCGCTGGACCATGCGCCACGAGTACCGGTCTCCCAGGAGACCGTTGATGCCGTTGGCGAGGGCGGCGAGAAGGGGCAGGCCCGGAACGAGCGCAACGACGAATTCGAACATGTTACGCGCCTCCCCGGTCGAGCGGGCGTGGCCGCTGCGGATCGATCAGGGCCGGCGCGAGAAAATCGGTCTTGCCCTTGTACCAGTCGAAGGACGATTTCACCACAGCGAGCGGTGTGACCGACCCCTCCCACATCACGAATCCGACGCCTGGCACGAACAACTGGAACTCGCCGGTCTCGGGATCCATGGCAATCAGGTGCACCCACGCGTTGTCGAGCAGCTCGCGGATCGCCGCCTGCCGGCCGTAGATCTCACCCAGAATCGCGACGGGTGACTCGACAATCAATTGGAGGCGCATGGGCTCGTGGACCTCGACCATCTGCTTCGGCAATCCCGTGCGAAGATCGCTCATCGCGCCTTCCATGACACCGATCATGCCGCACACGTTGTGCGGAACTTTCGTGTCCGAGCCCCACCGGACGTTGTCCACGGTCGAGAAGTAGTACTCGAGATTGATGCCGGCCCCCACGGGTCCCACCGCGAGGAGAATGCGCTCCAGAATCAGGCCGCCGGGATCCTGCGAGGGGTCGTACGAGATGACGAAGGCCCGGCGATCCAGGAAGACACCCTGCGTGATCGAGCGGCGCCCGACCACTGCGCATGCATTCGTCGCGTGCCCCCACTCGGGGCGGACCTGGCTCAGGTCCATCGAGCGGCCTTCGATGTGCAGAAGTGAACGGTACAGCGATGCGTCCTTCGGCGCGGACGCGAACCGCCGGCACCGCTCCTGCGCGGATCGGGCGCGCGCCTCGTCGAGATCCTCCGTCAGGGTGGTCCATTCCTTCCGGTGTGTTGCGGGAATGTCCTCCTCGTCGTAGAACGTATACTCCTCCGAGCAGGTGTTGTGCATGGCGCCGACGAACCACGTATCGTCGGGGATGTCGATGCCACGCTCGCGCAGCAGGGCTCGAACTTCCGGCCGGTTCGCCAGCGCCGCGAACGCGCGCCCGTTGGGTCCGCCATGCTTCCCGCCGCAGGCCCCGCAATCGTGGGCGGACTCGTGCGGATTGTTCATGCTCAATGACCCATGCCCGGTGAAGACCACGAAACGCGCGAAACCGTAGGTGAGCCCCAGGTTGCGCAGCATCGCCTCGACCTTGTCCGCCTGTTCCCCGACAGTGAAGCCAAGCCCGGTATGGTGCTCCGCCGCTGAATCAGGAGGAGGTTCATCGGTCCGGTTTACGGCGAGCGTCGTTCGAACGGGGGGGATGACCCGCTGCCGTATCGTCTTCACGGCTCGCGCATAGCGGTGCGGGGCCAGCACCTTGCCGAACAGCGGCAGCGCCTGGGGAAGCCCGACCAGGTCGAGAAGGAAGTAGGCGGAGACGGCGTTCCGCTTCGTCTCCCAGTATGTGTTGTGGGCGACGTCATACCAGCCCGCGCGTCGTCGATGCGTCTCGAGACGTTCCGTCTCGCGAGGCCGCGCGACCTCAGCCACGTGATGCACCGGCGTTATGACCGGGGGACAGAGCGGTGTCGTCTCGTGGTCATCGAGGCCGCGGTAGTTCATCGCGACGCCGAAAAACCCCGCGGCCCCCAGCGTCTCATAGCCGGGATCGATTTCCTCGACGTGACGATGGATGGCTTCCTCCCGTTCGTCGATGCAGAAGACAATCTGCGCGCGAGGGCGCGTGTCTCTCGTTCTCCACCGCCCTCTGCCGCGGTTGTTCGCAAGGGCGTTGAGGACCTCCTCCCGATAATGCCGTTCGTACGCGCCGAGCCAGACCGGTCCGTGCGCCGTGCCGGGAAACGCGTCGAGGGCGCCGAGCAGCCGGTCGCGCTCCTCAGGAGCGAGCGCGCGTATCTCGCCGGCCTCGAGGCCGAGGAACTGGGCCAGATGGAAGAGTCGCCATGCGCCTCCCAGCGCGGATTCATGTGCGACCGCGCCGCTCTGCCGATGCGCCCAGATCATGTCCGCCAGGATCGTCCAGCGATTCACCCCCTCGTCGCCCGACGGCGATTGCGCGGCAAGCGTGCGGGCCTGTCGGGTGAGAAACTCCGGCAGATCCCCGCTGTGGAGCGCGCGCCGTACGAAGAACTCGGCGAGGTGCGTACGGAAGTACTGGTGCAGGGTCTCGACATCAGGGTCGAGCTGCCAGGTGGACCGGCACACCTTCTGGATCAGCAGCGTCTCGTAGAACAGCCGTACAGCCAGAAACTGGATGAGATCCACGGGCTGGACCTGTTGCGGCGGGTATGCCGGACGGCTCACCCGCCAGGCGATCATGCCTGCCCAGCCTGGCAGTTGCGTGAGTAACCGGCCGAGGTACGTACCCCAGTGCTGCTCCTTCACACCCAGATCGTGGAGGTGGCCGATGACCGCGTCCTGGGCCAGCGCAGGGAGATGGTGAAGCCTGTCGCGCCAGGCCGGGAGACCGTTGAGGTCGAACCCGTAGTCCGAATCGGCCAGATTCTTCCACGCGTCATAAAAGCCGAGACCGCGGCCGGGCATGCGCCACGCGGCAAGCCCCTCATCGAGAAATGCCGCGCAGCGCTTGATCATGTACCGGTTGACCGTGTCACTGAGATCGTCCCCGGTCAGCTCGAGCAGGAAGTCGCTGTGCGACTTGTCGCGTCCGAACCGCTCCATCTCCTTGTCCAGCATCCGTTCAGCGAACGCCAGCATTCGCCGTCTCGGGTCTCTGTTGCGGAGCTGCGCCGACAAATCGGCGCAGCGCGCCTGGCCGCGTCGGAGCTCCTGCAATTGTTCGGCGTTCATGTCTCCGTTTCGCGTGCGGTCTTCCAGAGACGTGGTCTGCAGCCTGGCAAGGGCTTCCAGCGCATCGAGGCCGCGGCGGTTCAAGGCCGTTGGGCCGAGGTAGCGGAGCACGATCGCGGAGAGGTGTCCGGCTTCCGACATGAGAGGATCCCCACCGGGCCGCCTCTCGCGTACGCGGGCCACGGCTGTGTCCAGAAGTGCCCGGATCGCGTCTCTGAGACCGGTCGAAAGAGGAATCGGTGGCCCTGCCCATCTCTGGATGAGCGCGAAGTGCTCGTTCAGAAGCTCGGGCAGCGCGTCCGGATCCTGTTCGTGGAGATCACCGGGGTTCGTCACGGAAAACGGGTCATCGCGGCCGCAGCTCGCGAGGCAGGCGTGCCAGAGCGGCAACAGCGCATAGG
>JACDDJ010000810.1 GCA_013817065.1 Acidobacteriota bacterium | reverse complement strand
GTCCGCTTTCTGTTCGAGGGCGCCGTCATGGACGGCATCCCGATTTTCAACCTGGTTCGCGAAACACTCCCGGCCGTCGACATCATCGGCTTCGAAGGCGTCGTCAACACGACGACCAACCACATCATCACGGCGTTCGAGGGCGGAGCGACATTCGAGGACGCGCTGGCGCGGATGCAGGCCGAGGGCATCGCCGAGGCCGATCCATCTCTCGACGTGGACGGCTGGGACGCCGCGGCGAAGACCGCCGCGCTCGCCAACGTCCTGATGGATGCGCGGATCACGCCGCACGACGTCCGGCGCGCCGGTCTCGATGCGCGCAGCGGCGATTCCGCCCGCGCGGCGCTGCAGCGGGGCATGCGCCTCAAGCTCGTCGCGTCCGCACGACGCACGCCGGGTGGACCGCTCGTCTGCACGGTCGAGCCCCGCGAGTTGCCGGCCGACCACCTGCTGGCCACGCTCGACGGCGGCGCCAACGCGCTGATCCTCGAGACCGACATCCTCGACCGGATCGCGATCTGCCAGATGGCCGGCAGTCTCACCCAGACCGCTTATGGGCTGCTCAGCGACATCGTCACCATCGCTCGTGGAGCGCGGGCATGAGCGGACCGCTGCAGGGATTCACCGTCCTCGACTTCACGCGTGTGCTCTCCGGACCGTACTGCACGATGCAACTCGCCGACATGGGTGCGCGCGTGATCAAGGTCGAGCACCCGGTGAAGGGGGATGACACGCGCGCGTGGGGGCCGCCGTTCGTCCACGGCGAGAGCGCCTACTTTCTCAGCATCAATCGCAACAAGGAGAGCCTGACGCTCGACCTGAAGAATCCGCAGGCGATACGCGTGCTGGAGCCGCTGCTCGCGAAAGCCGACGTGCTGGTCGAGAACTTCCGTCCCGGCACGATGTCACGCCTCGCCCTCGGCTACGAACAGCTCTCCGACCGGTTCCCGCGCCTGGTCTACTGCTCCATCTCCGGTTTCGGCCAGACGGGGCCTCGCCACAGAGAACCCGGTTACGATGCGGTCGTCCAGGCAGAAGGCGGGCTCATGAGCATCACCGGTTCTGCCGAAGGAGAACCCTTCCGTCTCGGCGTCGCCATCTCCGACATCGTCAGCGGCATGTTCGCCGCCCAGGGCGTCGCGTTCGCGTTGCTCGCCCGCGAGCGGACTGGCCGCGGGCAGTCCGTCGACATCGGGATGCTCGACGCTACCGCCGCATTGCTGACGTACCAGGCGGGGATCTACTTCGCGACCGGCACGACGCCGGCTCGGATGGGCAACCGGCATCCAACGATCGTCCCCTACGAAACGTTCCAGGCGGCGGATGGCGACTTTGTCGTCGCCGTTGGGAATGACGAGCAGTGGCGCCGCTTCTGCGCGGTCCTGCGGCAGGAAGGGCTGGCGGACGATGACCGGTTCACGACCAACCGGCTGCGGCTCGCCAACTACGACACGCTGCGGCCGATGCTCGGAGAGATACTGCGGTCACGCACGCGCGCCGAGTGGGTCGTGGAGTTGAAGAAGGCAGGCGTGCCGTGTGGATCGGTGCGAGACGTCGCCGAGGTGCTGCAGGATCCGCAGCTCGATGCACGCGGCATGATCCAGCAAGTGGAACACGCCGTCGCGGGCGCGGTGCGCGTCACCGGGGTGCCGATCAAGCTGTCAGACACCCCAGGCGCCGTGAGGACGGCTCCGCCTGCGTTGGGTCAGCACACGCAATCCATCCTCGAGGCTGATGCCGGCCTGCTGGCTCACGAGATCGAGGAGCTTCGCGCCGCGCGCGTCGTCTGACCGGGGTGTGGAGCGCAGCCCTTCAGGGCTGCCGTATCAGCCCCGGGGCGAAACGAACGGGATGATCTCGGTCAGCAGGAATGCCAGGACGTCCTCTTCGTTCAGTTCGGCAACAGCGGTGCGCTCGCGGACCGGACGTTCGGAGGAAACCATCCGCCGGCCGCGTCCGCGGCTGGTCCGGCCGACCACCTCGGGGGGATCCTCGCTCGTGTCCAGCAGGATCTCGATGTAATCCTCGGCCGACCCTGCCGACGTGATGCGCACCGATTCGGCCGGGGTCGCGACGTGGAACTGATGGCCTTCGCCGCTCAATACATTGGCGAACTGCTGGACCACCGGAACGGCCACCTTCTCCAGGAACTGCTCATAGTCGCGTCCAGCGGCTTCGCTGCGTTCGCGGCGGGCCGCGGCGTTACTGCGGGAC
>JACDDJ010000809.1 GCA_013817065.1 Acidobacteriota bacterium | reverse complement strand
CCGCCGGATCGCCGCCCTTCAGCCGCCCCGACCGGCGATAGGCGCCCGGTGCCTGTGGCGGCGCCAGGATGAGCGGGGCTCGTGACAATCCGACGAACCTGGCCGGCACCACCATCGGTAGCGCAACCCCCCACGATGACCGAGGACCCGATGACGCACGCTCGAAGGGAGACGAACGATCGCTTGGTATACTCCGCCTTGGCAACCAACTCTACGCGGCACGGTGCGCGTTCGCACTCGCCCCTGGCGATCACCCGTCGAACGGAGAATCGAATGGCCGACGTCACGCAACGGACGATCAATCGGCGAGACTTCCTCAGCGCGGCTGCCCTGTCGCTCAATCTGCCCGTGATTCGCAAAGCGGCTGTCTCTCAGCTCAGTACGCCTGAGGTTGCCCCCGCGGGCGCCACGATCACACGTGCCGCGATCTTCCCCGCGATTGGTTTCTCGCGCGTCGGCAATGCCGAAGGCTGGTTTCTGTCACCCGAAGTGCCAGGCCTGCACGCGGAACTGGACGGAGGCTTCAAGGAAAGTCCCGAGAAGATCAACACGCAGGTTCAGCGTTTTCGGGTGTATGGCTACGACGATGCGGGCAGGCTGGTCCGAGAGATCACCGCCGACGGGGATCAGCTTCGGTGGAACGTCCGGGTGGCCAACGCGAAGGCGGCGTGGTACGGCTTCCACGCGGAAGAACGATTCCTTGATGCCCCATTCTGGAAGCGGCGTGGCGCCGCACCATCGCCAACGAACTGACCCGGGCCGCCCCAACACTGGAGCAGTCTACGCACGCGGCCGACTCGCGCCGCTTACGCGACCTGCCGAACGAGGTGCGACGGCTCCGCGTCCGCGCGATCCTCGACAACCTGAAGACACGTGAACGCTCGGGGCGCGAGACCGCCGTGTGCGCTTGGGGATCGCGGTGACCATGGCATCGCTCTCTGCCAGGAGCCGCCATGAGAGGCGGCCGCGATGGTGTCGAGACGAGAATGGACCGAGCAGCACTAAAGTCGCTGCTCACGATCGATGCGGCTACGTGGTGCTCACTTGGGAGGCGACAATCAGACTTGGTCGATCGCGTGGCGCCACCCGATGCATCTCCTGAGCCTTCGTGATACGATGGCACGGTACTTGCACATTTGTTCTATATCGGTAACCGAAATTCTGAGGAGGGACGGACTGTGACCGACAATGAGCTCCCAGCGCAGAGTCAAAACCCCGTCAAAGCGCCAGAGGACTGGACCACCGGCGAGGAACCGATGACTGGCCCGCAGGCGTCCTATCTGAAGACGCTGCTGCAGCAGGCCGGAAAACCGGAAGCGGAGTTTGACCCAAGCCTGACGAAAGCCCAAGCTTCGCAACTGATCGATCAATTGCAGCAGGAGACGGGGCGAGGCACCGGGGACGGGAATGGCGCTGGCTAACGACCGACCTCCCGTTCAGCGTCGTTCCCGAACGTCTTCTCCTGCAGCAGCGTGCATGCGGCACCAACGTCTATCAGGTTACGTGGGGAGCACTCGGTAGCCGGGTAGCGGCACGTCTCCAGGCAGGCGATCAAGCCGTGGGACTCGTCAGTCTTCCGCTCTCGCCCACCGCGCCACTGCTGCTCCGCGTTCCTATTCAGCATTTGGGGGACTTGCAGCGAGAGTAGAGCTACGAGCGGCGCTGCCGTTCCGGTCGTCTCCGATTACCCGGTCGCGGCCATGTCGCACGCAATAGAAGCGTTGCCGAAATCACCGCTTGGTGCTGTCTCCGCGGCAACGCCTCCATGTGACGTCCACCCCTTTTGCTTCGGACAGCGGGCCACGCCATGGTTCGGCTCATCATCGAAAACACACGCGCGACCGGGTCGCACTCGAGCGAATGCTGCTCGATCTTCACCTGCCATCGCCTATAGTGGAGGCGTGACCTTTGCGGGGCACACGGTGGGATGGCAGGCAGTGCGTAGTTCGCTCAGCGTTTGCTCAATGCCCCCCGTGCCGAGCGAGCGGGATGGGAGCAGAGCGATCGGGCCACCGGGGCATCGAGTTCGCGATCCGTTGACCCTCCAGAGATGCTGGAGCGAGAGAGTTGCATATTGACCAGGGAGAGCGATCAATGGTGATGAACAACCGGCTCGCCCAGCAGGCTATCCGGCAGGCGGCGACCAAGGTGAAATCTGGCGTGCAGCAGGGCGCGGAATCGTTTGTCGAGCGGGAAGTGGCGCCGCTGCGAACCCGGA
>JACDDJ010000808.1 GCA_013817065.1 Acidobacteriota bacterium | reverse complement strand
ACGATCACCGCCAAACTCACGGAAGCGCAAGTGCCGGTCATCGAGATTGACGGCCGCATCAAACGCCTGTTTAGCATTCACCAGAAACTCAAGCGTCAGAAGATCGAGCTGGACCAGGTCTACGATCTCGTTGCGCTGCGCATCATCACTGCCTCGGTCAAGGACTGCTACGGCGCCCTCGGCATCATCCACCAGACGTGGTCGCCGGTTCCCGGACGAATCAAGGACTTCATTGCCACTCCCCGTCCGAACGGCTATCAGTCGCTGCACACCTCGGTTATCAGCGAGCGGGGATTTCCTTTCGAGGTGCAGATTCGCAGCTCAGAGATGCACCGGACGGCCGAGGAAGGCATCGCCGCGCACTGGAAGTACAAAGAAGGGCGCGTTGGCGCCGGCCGTGACGAGCAGTACTTCGTATGGTTGCGGCAGCTGCTCGAATGGCAGCAGGAGGTACGCGATCCCCAGGAGTTCCTGCAGAACCTGAAGATCGAGCTCTATCCGGAAGAGGTGTATATCTTCACGCCAAAAGGCGAAGTGAAGGCCCTCCCGAGAGACTCAACACCGGTCGACTTCGCGTACTCGATCCACACCGACGTCGGGCATCAATGCGTCGGCGCCAGGGTGAACAGCAAGATGGTCCCCCTTCGCACCCGCGTTCGCAATGGCGATATCGTCGAGATCATCACGACGCCCGGCCACAAGCCAAGCCGTGACTGGCTCAACTTCGTCGTCACCTCCCGCGCCCGCAACAAGATCAAGCACTTCATCCACGCCGAGGAGAAGACGCGGAGCCAGGAGCTGGGTCGCCGCCTGTTCGACAAGGAAGCACGCCGCTACGGTGTGAGTGCGAAGAGTCTGACGGAACCCGCTGCGCTCCAGCGAGTGCTGGCCGAGTACGGCATGGGGCGGTCCGAGGAGCTGTATGCGGCGATCGGCTACGGCAAACTGCCGGCGCGGAGCGTTCTCGCGAAGTTCGTTCCGCAGACAGAACTGAAGGAAACGCCGGACACCGGGATCGTGTCGGTCGTGCGGCGCGTGCTCGGCACCGGCGAGGACAAGATCAAGGTCCGCGGCGTCGATGATCTGCTGGTGTTTCGCGCCCGCTGCTGCAACCCGATCCGCGGGGAGAAGATCGTCGGCTACATCACTCGCGGGAAGGGTGTCTCAGTGCACTCGGCGCAGTGCTCCAATGTCGTCAATCTGCTCTACGACCCCGAGCGCCGCATCGACGTCGAGTGGGACACCGCCGCCGATCCGTCCCACTACATCGTGCGCTTGAGCATCCAGGTGGAGGACCGAAAAGGCATCCTCGCCGACGTCAGTTCGAAGATTGCGGGGATCAACACCAACATCCGCAACGTCGAAGCGACCGTCGACGACCAACGCGGGCGCATCGACATCACGGTGGAGATCACCGATGTCAAACACCTGCAGAAGGTGGTCAAGGCACTGCGAAGTATCGAGGGCGTGCTCGACGTGGAGAGAGCGGCAAGATAGGCGCACGGCAGGGGGCCGTTCGACCACGGTCCCAGTGACACCTAGAGTGACGCGATCAGATCGATCTCGATGCGCGCGTCCTTCGGCAATCGTGCCGCCTGGACGGTCGCGCGCGCCGGCGCCGGGGAGGAAAAGTAGGTCCCGTAGATCTCGTTGACGATGACGAAGTCGTTCATGTCGGCGAGGTAGACCGTTGTCTTGACCACATGATCAAACGACGCGTCGGCCGCTTCCAGGATCGCGCGAAGGTTGGCAAATACCCTGTGGGTCTGCGCTGCGACGTCGCCGTCCACCATCGCCCCCGTCGCCGGATCCAGCGGAATCTGACCTGACACGAAGAGGAGCGAGCCGGCCCGAACGGCCTGCGAGTATGGCCCGATCGCTCTGGGGGCCGCGTCTGACGAGACCGCCTGCCGCATGCTAGGTGACGGCCTTCGATGCCCTGCTGGCCTTCACGACCTTATTGGACCGGAGGCACCGCGTACACACCCGGAGGCGTTGAATGCCGCCATTCACAAGGGCGCGGACGCGCTGAAGATTCGGTTCGAACCGGCGCGGAGTGACGTTGTGCGCGTGGCTGACATTACGGCCGAAGACCGGCCCTTTTCCGCAGAGTTCGCAGCGTTTCGCCATGACTACCTGTAAAGCGTGTCGGAGTAACTGATTACGGGCGCCCTCGGCCCCCGTGGAAACCACGAATTATAGCACGCTCGACTTGGCCGG
>JACDDJ010000190.1 GCA_013817065.1 Acidobacteriota bacterium | reverse complement strand
GGAGCGTGTGCGCCGTTTCTTCGAGTTGACGCAACGGAGCTACCGGAAGGAAGGCTATATTGAGGGCTATCAAAACCCCAGGCGTTGAGCGCAGCGTGCGGGACCCCTTGAACGCATCGGTAAACACTACGGCGTCACTCGCTACCTATCCGAGGCAGTGTCCGCAGAGGTGATTCAGTCCGAACTGCGCAGCAAAGGTGTCTTGGTGTATTGGGTTGGAACGGACACGATCGGCTCATCCAGGCGCGGGCCGACGAGGCGGACGTAACCGAGATAGCTGCCGCGATCCGCGTTCAATGCTTGGATCTCCGGCGAGTTGTCCGGGGCGATCACCGTTTGCCAGTCCCTCCACAACTGCCAGCCGTCGCGAAGGGTGTCGGCCAACTCGATGTCCAGGATGCCGGTTTGCTCCCAGTGCCGTCGCCACCATGCCGCGGAATGCAGGCAGCACATGCTCGGCTCCCACCACCCTTGCAGATGCTCCGGCACGGGTCCTTCGATGTCCTGCATCAGACCAGCCCCCGCGACGCCCAGCACGCCGCCCGGCTTGTGGAACCGAGCGAGATAGTTCAGGTACAGGTCGTCCGTCCCGTAGTAGACGAAGGAGTCGATACACACGATCGCGTCGAAAAATTCCGTCGCGAACGGCAGCGACCGTGCATCGGCATGGATGGGAAACACGCCATTGTCGACGCTGGCATCCCGTACGCGTTGAAGGTTGTCTTCAGGGCTGAACCACAGGTCGGTCGCCCAGACCTGCACGCCGAACTCCCGGTGTAGGAAGACTGAGGACGTCGCCCGCCCGCAGCCGAGGTCCAATACTCGCATGGGTGGGCCGCAACTCGAGTGCGTCGGCGAGCCACTCGGTGAGCCACAGCGTGTTGGCGCCGCCGCTGGCGCCGGCGATGATCCATTCCGGATCGTAGGCCGATGCGCGAGGGAATCGCTTAGAAATCAGGCGCTCGTCTGCAGTCATGTCACCGGTCCAATGTCATGGGTATACAACCCCATTTCCTGGCACTCAGCTGCGGCCAGGTTCGACTGTCCACGCCCTCAACGGCTCGGGCTCCACAGAAGGCAGCGCCGCCGAGATTGGTCAGTATCCTCGGATGGGGCATTCCTACAGATCAGACATTGGCCAGACTACTCTTGATCAGTCGCGAAGGGTCTTCCGACTGGCCCCGCCGTTGTTGGAGGCCGCTACGGCGTTTATGGGAGTAATCGCTCCGCGCCGCGCGTTCGACAATCGACCAACACGCAAAAATGAGATTCATCCGTATTGTCACCAGAATCGATCGATCTTGTGCGGGCGGACGCACGTAGTTCTTCTTTAAACCGCAACTGACTCCAAAATTGAAGTCGACATCCCGACATCAATCGTTTGATCCAGGCGGAAGCCGGCGGTTCGAAGCATTTCCGAATACTCTTTCTCTGTTCGCTCTTTTCCCGACAGCAGCGTCAGCATTTGTAGATCGAGCATCTTCGTCCAGCTCGGCTTCGAATCCTCCGGAACAATGCACTCGATCAGCAGGAGCTTCGCACCTGGCGCCGCCGCCTTTCGAATAGCGGCTAAAATCCGAGCGGCATTCGGATCGTCCCAGTCGTGGATTACCTGCATGATGAGATAGCAATCGGCGGAAGGCAGGGCATCTATGAAGAAATCTCCAGGGTGCACCCGGAGCCGTTCCGATTCCATTCCGGCAGCCTGAGCAGCGGCCGTCACATGCGGCTGATCGAACAGCACTCCGTGAGCTCGGGGCGCGGCTTGCAGCACGGCTGCCAATAAATGACCACGGCCGCCGCCGATGTCGGCGATTGTTACAAAGGCGGAAAAGTCGTAGGACCTCAAGACGCCGGCAATTTGTCCCGCCGCTTTTCCCATCATCGCCTCGTCGAAAAGACGGGCCGCCTGCGGATTCTCGCTGAGGTAGTTCCAATAACCGCCTGGGACGACTTTCTCTTGAATGGACTGTCCGGTAGTCAAGGCATCGGCGAAATACTCAAATCCTCGCCAGTACACGGACAAACCGATCATCCGGACAAACGATCTCATCGATTGCGGATGATCCGATCGCAGTAAGCGCGATGCCGGCGTGTGGCCCCACGCGCCATCACGAGCCTCAAAGATGCCTTCAGCGGAAAGGACGCGCAGCGTGCGCGCCAGCGCTCCCGCATGTGTTCCGGTGTCGCTCGCCAGTTCCTCCGCGCTTCGCGGCGATTCCCCTAAGGCATCCGCGATACCGAGTTCTGCCACCGCATGAAGACACCGAGGGAGGCCGTGACTCATCGAAATTCGTAACAGGTCGTCGGCAGGATTGGTCATGGTGGAGGGAGTATAACGCCCTTCGCTCCTTCTGCAGCAGCCCCATGGTCCTATCGTCCATTCAGAATGAATGGGGTCGGCAGATTCGGGCACGGACGACGACACGATGACCACGACTTCGTTGGCCATCGGGAATACCGTCATTCATTCGACGACCCGAAACGGCTCTGGGATGCGCCGGATTCCTCCTACCTTATCGCGCAGTGTTTATCTTTCCGGCCTCCGGACGGGTCGAGAAGCCCGTTCAGGCCGTCATCCAGCCCTTGCGGAGCGACTGCCAGCAAATCCACACACAGCCGAGAGAGAGGAACGCCTGGTGGATGTCGGCCCGCTTGTCGTACCGGACCCGAAGCCGGCGAAACTGATTGAGCCACGCAAACGTTCGCTCAGCCACCCAGCGCCATCGTCCCAAGCCGCTGCCGTGTTTGGTGCGGCGCATGGCCAGCAGTGGCAGGATGTGAGCGCCCGCAATCCGTGCCGGATGGCCGCCGCGTCATAGCCGCGGTCGCCGAGCACGCAGGCCGGCCGGCACAGGGGTCGGCCGCGCTCGCCTTGCAGGGGTGGAATGGCATCGACCAGGGCCAAGGCTTCTTGTGAAGTCGTTCCGGTTGGCGCCGGTGAGGCGGACCGCCAGCGGAACGCCTTGTCCATCACAGATCAGATGCCGTTTGCTCCCGCGCTTGGCGCGGTCGGTGGGGTCCGGACCGGTCTGCGTCCCGCCACACACCGCACGCACCGAACAACTGTCCACGATGGCGCGGGACCAATCGATGCCGCCGTCGCGCGCGAGCCAACTCAGAAGCGCGAAGTGCATCAGGTCCCAGAGGCCGTCCTGCTGCCAATCGCGCACGCGTCGCCAACACGGCATGCCGGAACCGCAGCCCAATTCCTTCGGCAGCATCTGCCACGGAATCCCGCTACGCAGGACGAACAGGATGCCAGTGAGGCAGGCGCGGTCAGGGACGCGCGGCCGTCCACCATCCGGTCGCGGCGGCGGAACGGGTAAGAGCGGTTCGATCAGATCCCACAATGCGTCGGGCAACAGTACGCCGGCCATTGCCGGCCATAAACCGTCGACGTTACTGCGCCCAAACAGAAGGTGTCTATGCTGTCATCCGGCCGGTTTTGTTACAGCCTCTTAGGACCCTCCGGATCGTCCCGACGGACTGCTTGGACGGTATGGACTTCGCATTAACGGCCTAGGACCGGACCGCTGAGAACTGGCGCAGAAGGCTGCAGGAGCCGCTTAAAACGTTCAGAAATCCGAACTACCGCGCTCGAACCAGCCGGCCGCCCGTGGACACGACGAACCGAGAACAACGCGCGACTACGGCAGAACGAGGGGAATCATGAAAGCTCGAACCTTAGATGGATGTGGCTTCACCGTGGCCGACTTTTTCGATCAATACGGACGCCTCCGGCCCCTCGGAGAGCTGCCGACGCAGCTTCAGGCTCACGTCGCTTTGTTCGAAGTCGTGCGCGTGACGACGGAACTCAAGGGTGAAACGCTGACCACCGAGGAATTGATTCGAGTCAAGACCAGAGATCGCCGGATCGCAAAGATCGGCCGACAGGGCGGGATAACAGTAACTCCCAGTTCGATGCAGCAACGACCATTGAAGCCTCGACTTGTGACGAGGCTCGAACGGCACGTCGGTTCAGGGCGATCGGCCGGGGCGGCTCGGGAGGCACTCGATGAAGAAAGATAAGCATCCGACTAGGACCGGGTGGCTCAGGAACGGGAACCCTCCGGGACGCTTCTCTGACGCTCGGCGCTGCGGTGCTTAGGCCCGGCAGACGGGGCTGCCTTGTAGGGCCCCTGCCTGTCGCGGAAAGGCGCGTTGCCGGCTTCACGGCGGCAAGAGCACCGGTCCGAAGACTGCCGCAGGATTGGAGCGAAGTCGGCGGGCCCGCCGGCGGCACGGCTTCTACTCACGCGAGTTCCTACAGATCCTCGCCAACGCTCGAGCAGACCTGGCCGCGCGGAACGGCGGCTTTAAGCCACAGGGGGTCTCAATCGCTCGACCTCCACTTCTCATCGAAATGTACGGCACTCTTGAAAATCGCCGCCGTCTTACGGGCCAACCAGTGGCGGGCGCCACGGTTGCCAGCGACTCAGATTCGGCTGCGCCTCGCAGCTCGAAGACGCGGTAGGTGGGGTGCGTCACGTACAAAACATAACATTCTGCGAAAAGCGCGTGGATCGACTTCATGTACTACGAGAGCGAAGCTGTGCGTCTGAGGCGTCGTAGGTACGCAGCTTGGGCGCGTATCGCGGCACTACGCCGACGGATCTGCGCAAAATCAGCGGCACGCTCGGCGATAGTACGTCTGCGGCTTGCGTTCAAAGCGCGACTGCGCGCAATCTCCGCCGCTAATCGCGATCTGGCGCGCCGAAGCTGCTTGAGCAGCTTCTGGAGGTCGTTCTGGGAGTCACCTTGCTGCGGCCGCTCGCAAGGTGACAGTTCACTGAGAGATTGACACCCGTGAGTCTCCCCCCGCTGACCACGCTATGAGACACGCACAGCGACTTGGCTGCCTTCCAGAGTGACAGGTGACGGACGGCATGGAACGCCCCGCCGCGAACTTGGCGGAAGCAATCGAACGCTACATCTCGTTCATTCAAATTCCGCCTTGGCGCGCCCAGGGCTCCAGGCGCGGATGGGATTGAACCATCGTCGTGTGTGCCAGCCAATGAAGCACTGCGCCTTCGTCAGACGATGATGCGTTGATCAACTGCTACCGCGACGAGCGCGCAGATCCGCCGAGGCTCAGCCGGAATGCCAGGCGAGAGCCGCATCAGCTGGAAGGGGGGGCATCGGGGCACATTCAGCCTACCAGCGCGTGCCTAAGGTCGGCGCTGGGCATATTCCCGCCTATTTCTAAGCCGTGTTGCCGAACCCGACGGGATGTGCCACAGTAGCGCTTCCTATATGGCCGAGGTATCCCTGCCGTCCGCAGACGTTCGCGGCGGAAGCTCTGCGCGCCTGAAACAGTCCTGCGATCGATGCGCCGGTCAACGGGTGCAGGCCGTCATGATGACCACTGTCGTGGTGTACCTGCGGTGTGAAGGCTGTGGAGAAGTCTGGAACATCCCGCAGCGGCGACGTAGGCCCCGGGCCGAGGATCCTCGCAGGTTCTAAGGCCATGAGATCGCACCCCCCTCCCGAAGATCGGGCCTGCCGTTCATGCGGCGTCATTGGTCCTTCGCACGGGTCAGATGCAGAATGCGTGGCTGCGCTCAAGGCGAAGGTCGATCAGTTGCACGCCTTCGTGGAGTCTCTTGTCAAGCAGTCGGAGCGCCGCCGCCGCGCGCAGGACCAGCCCGTTCGACGGACTGCCTAACCGGAGCGTCACTCAATTCGTTTGGATGCCACCCCACGAGCGCGGATTGCGTGCGTCTGGGTGATGCCGCGCCATCCCGTAGTGCTCGAGCACGGCCCGAAAGCGCGGCGTCAGATCGCGGCCACTACTGGCTTTCAGCTCGTGGGTCCCAGCCGACAGATTGTCGCTGCGCAGGATGCCGGGCACCCCGCCGAGCGCCCACAGCACCCCTTGAACACTGCCGACGAGCGCCTCAAACGTCTCACCGAACACGACCGCCACCCACGTCCAGTGACTGAAACTGAGCACGAACTCAAAGAGCAGGTGCGGGAAGGGGTCGCCGGCGATCGTCACGCCCAGGTCGTCGCCATGCGTGAAATCGATCGCCGCCTCGCGACCAGGAACGGCGACCTGCTGGAAAAACACCTCAGGCTCGACGCCGTGCTGCGCCCGCCAGTCGCGAAAGCGGCATTGGAGCGTCCGTGCCTGCCCCGCGTGAACTTGCTCGGGGTAGCGCGCAGGGGCTCCACGTCTGTGGGCCACACCGCCGCAAACGGATCCGGCCGCGTCCGCCAATCGCGGGCCCGTTTCGTCGCCGACGGGACGGGACCCGTGTCCCACTCCCGGGCCGTCCGCAAACTCATGCTACTGGCGGCTGCGGCCGCCGCTTGGGTTTTGCCATCCATACGTATCTGCCTCATGAGCCGCACCTGCGCTTCCGTGACCATTGATCACAGGCTGAGGTATTGAACATTGAACGTGTAGTCCTGCCCATTGGAATAGAAAAAAATGATGTCAGTGACATCACCAAAACGTCGCGTTGCGTCATTGTGACCACTTGTCCGCTTCCAAACGATTTCGTTTAGGAAGTGCTCTGGACCGAACACGGCATCCAGCAGCATCTTGAGGTAGTGGCTAGCCGTCGGATCACAGTGTAGGTAAATCGAACCGGTCGGCTTCAGCGCGCGGCGCAACTCCACTAGACGCGGAGCCATCATCGCTAGATACGCAAGCATGTCGGTATCGCCGAGAAAGGATCGAAACGCCTGCATCACTTGCGACACGCGCCCGCCGCCTTCGACGATTTCCTGAAAGGCTCGCGCTGCTCCTTCGTCCCATCGCCACGTATCGTCGAAGGCTTTAATTTGAGACGCCGCTTGCTTGCCGCTTTTCTCCGCGAACAGGACGTTGTACGACGCGTTGGAATTGAACGGCGGATCGAGGTAAACGAGATCGACGGATGCGTCCTCGACGTGCCGTCGGAGCACGTCGAGGTTATCCCCGTAATACAGGCGGTTCATTGGGCCGGATTGTAATTCACTCAGGCCGCTTTTTTGTCGGCCGCGTCCAGCAGCCCGACCAGCTCCGACAGGGACCACACGTGCGACGAGATTCCCGCTTCCATCGCTGGCGTCACCCGAAGCGTCTGATGCACCCGGCAGAAGTTGTAGTGCATGAAGTGCAGCGCGACGGCCGCTTCGTGGTTCTCGACCTTCTTGCTGAAGCCGTTGGTCAGGCGCGTGAATCGGCGCATGCCCATCCGCATCGTGAGATTCTGGCGCTCGACGTAGCTGGTAGAAATTAACTTTGGATTCGGGCTGCCTTTTATGACCTCCGTGGTGCTGCTGAGGATCTTCGCCGGGCTGTAGCGCGTTTCGTTCGTCGGATCGTTGCCATATACCTTGACGAGCGTTGCGTAATCCACGTCGGCCCCGAAGGCGTCCTCGACGGCGTTGAGATAAACACGGTGACCGTCTGTCGTGAGCTGGATGCGCGTGACGATCCGGCTCGCAACGTCCTGCATAAACGTGTAGGCCGCACCGGCATCACGTGGACCAATCAGCCAGGACACAATCAACTTGCTCGTCGCGTCGATTGCCGTCCACGTCCACACATCGCCGTACCCAAACGTGGTGCGCTTGTCCTCGGGCACGTTCTTCGCCTTCGCGTAGCAGAACTGCCAAATCTCGTCGCACTCGATCCGCTTGCAGCGGAGATCGCGGACGAAGGTGCTGTGATACTCGGCGCAGACGTGCCCGAGCTGCACTAGTGTCGTGTCTCAGAAAAAGTCTTGTACTTCGCCGTCGGCGCGGGTACGCTGCGTGCCATGCGCCGACAACGCCACCACAAACCGTTGCTGCTGACTGACGACGAACGCCGGACGTTGGATCAATGGGTACGCCGACCGAAAACCGCGCAGCGACTGGCGCTGCGGTCGCGCGTGGTTTTGGCCTGTGGGGAGGGC
>JACDDJ010000189.1 GCA_013817065.1 Acidobacteriota bacterium | reverse complement strand
GTCCCTGGCAATGCGCGGCGGCCGCATGGGCGCCTGGTCGCTCAACATGGTGACCAGGGAGGTGTGGTGGAGTCGCGAGCTGGAGGAGCTGTTTGGTCTCGAGCCGGGCGGCTTCGAGGGCAGCCAGACGGGCTTCCGCAGGTTCGTCCACGACGACGACAAGGAGCGCATCGACGGGATCGTCGATGAGGCGATCGCCTCCGGCCGCGATTACGTCATGGAATTCCGGTTCAAACATGCCGACGGCAGCTGGCGCTGGATGGACGGGCGGGGCCGCGGCATCTACGGACCGGACGGCTCCCCGCGCTGGCTCTACGGGATCGGGATCGACATCACCGAGAGGAAGGTGGCGGAAGAGTCCGACCAGCTCCTGGTCCGGCTCGACGATGAAGTGCGCTCCCTGCTGGCGGCGGAAGCGATTACTCAGACGGCCGCACGTGTACTTGGCGGTCACCTCGAGGTGAACCGATGCGCGTACGCGACGGTGCATGCCGACGAGGACACGTTCGACTTGTCGGGCAACTACACCCGCGGCACCCACAGCATCGTTGGACGGTATCGGTTCCGGCAGTTCGGCGCCGAGTGCCTGCGGCTGATGCGGGGCGGTGAGCCGTACATCGTGACCGACTCGCGTCGTGATCCACGCGTCGATGCGGAGGACCGTATTGCCTACCAACAGACGGCCATTCGAGCGGTGATCTGCGTGCCGGTCCGCAAGTCCGGACAGTTCGTTGCCGGGATGGCTGTTCACACGCTGGAGCCGCGGCAGTGGACGGCGCCGGAGGTGGAACTGCTGCAGCGGGTCGCCAGCCGCTGCTGGGAATCCCTCGAGCGAGCCCGCGTGCAGCGTGAGCGTGCCACTCTGCTCGAGGCGGCTGAAGCCGCCAACCGTGCCAAGGACGAGTTCCTGGCGATGCTCGGCCACGAGCTGCGCAATCCTCTATCACCGATCCTGACAGCGTTGCAGCTGATGAAACTCCGCGGCGACGATTCGTCGCTGCGCGAGCGGGTCGTCATCGAACGCCAGGTGACCCACCTGACACGGCTCGTCGACGACCTGCTGGACGTCTCGCGTATTGCGCGCGGGAAGGTGGAGCTAAAAACCGCGATCATCGAGCTGCCGGAGATCGTTACCCGCGCCATCGAAGTAGCGAGTCCACTGCTCGAGCAGCGCACACAGACTCTCGCGATCGAGGCGCCGCGCACCGGCCTGGCGGTGGACGCCGACCCCGCCCGGCTCACGCAGGTTATTTCGAATCTGCTGACCAACGCATCGAAACACACCGCGCCGGGTGGCCACATTACCGTGTCGATGGGCGCCGAGCAGGGTGAGGCGGTGTTACGGGTCCGCGACAACGGGGTGGGGATCGCGGCAGAGGTCCTGCCGCGCGTGTTCGATCTGTTCGTCCAGGGCGGACAGGCCATCGATCGCGCCGAAGGGGGCCTCGGCCTGGGGCTCACCATCGTCCGCAGTCTGACCGAGCGTCACGGCGGCAGTGTTTCGGCGCACAGTGATGGCCCAGGCACGGGGAGCGAGTTCGTGGTGCGTCTGCCGCTCGCGTCGACGCCGGTCGCAGCTCCAGCCGTACCCGAACACTCGGGCCGTGCGGTCGCCCCGTCGCTGGCCAGCCACGCGCGTGTTCTGATCGTGGATGACAACGTCGATGCCGCCGAGATGCTTGCGCATGCGCTTAAGTTGAACGGTCACCACACCTGGGTGGCTCACGACGGACCGGAGGCGCTGCGCCAGGCCGCGATCGCGCGGCCCTCCGCGGCCTTTCTCGATATCGGCCTTCCGGTGATGGACGGCTATGAACTTGCCGCGCGGCTGCGCGAGATACCTGGCCTCGAAGCGATTCGGCTCGTTGCGGTAACCGGGTACGGCCAGGAGTCGGATCGTCAGCGCTCGGCCGCCGCTGGCTTTCACCACCACTTGGTGAAGCCTGTGAACCTCGACGAAGTGGTTGCCGTGCTGGACGGCCTGGCGAGCGACGCCTCCACCTGATGGCCGCGAAGGCAGCCGGCGAGGTACTGAACGTCGCGGGCCGCGAGGTCGTGATCTCGAATCCGCAGAAAGTCCTCTTTTCTGAGGCTGGGCATACCAAGCTGGATCTCGTTCGCTACTACCTCGCCGTGGCGGAAGGCGCGCTGCGCGGATCCGGCGGACGGCCGAACGTGCTCGTCCGCTATCCAAATGGGATCGGGAGCGACTTCTTCTACCAGAAGCGCGCCCCGGATGCCCGCCCGGACTGGATCGATGTCGTCGAGTTGCGGTTCCCATCCGGAAGAACCGCCGTGGAAGTGGTGCCGCGGGACGCCGCCGCCCTCGCGTGGATGGCCAATCTCGCCTGCCTCGAGCTGCATCCTCATCCCGTGCGCGCCGACGATCTCGACCATCCCGATGAACTGCGCGTCGACCTCGATCCGGTGCCGGGCATCACGTGGCAGCAGTTGAAGGATGTCGCCGTCGAAGTGCAGGCGACGCTGACCGATCTCGGTCTCGTCGGCTGGCCGAAGACCTCGGGGTCGCGCGGGCTCCACATCTACATCCGCATCGAGCGGCGCTGGACGTTCACGGAAGTCCGCCGCGCCGCGCTCGCCTTCGCCCGCGAGGTCGAGCGCCGCGTGCCCACTCTTGCGACGAGCAAGTGGTGGAAGGAAGAGCGTCACGGCGTCTTCCTCGACTACAACCAGAACGCCAAAGACCGGACCATCGCGGGCGCGTATTCAGTGCGTCCGCGGCCTGATGCCCGGGTCTCGGCGCCGCTCTCGTGGGAGGAAGTCCCGCTGTGTGATCCGGCCGAGTTCACGCTCGTCACCATGCCGAAACGTTTCGCCGATCTAGGCGATGTGCATGTCGGCATGGAGGCTCACGCCTATTCGCTCGACCGGCTGATGGAACTGTCGGCGCGACAGGAGAAGGACGGACTTGGCGATGCGCCATGGCCGCCGCACTACAAGAAGCAGGCAGGGGAGCCCGCGCGCGTCCAACCGTCCAGGCGGCGGCAGTCTTCGAAGCCGCTGATCGAAATCGTACGCGCGCAGCAGGAGAAGGACGCGCTGGTGTACCTGGAAGCATGGAAGGGGCGGCACCCTGAAGCGGCCGCGCACCTGCAGCCTGCCGATGTACTCGTCGATCGGATGCGCGGCCGCTACAAGACGTGGACGCGCATCAGGCTGAACCTCGAACACGTGCCCGAAGCGGTGCGTCCGCCGCAAGCTCCGGTCGAAGATCTTCCTTGAGACGGCCGGAGATGGTTCATTTCGAGCCGGCGCTGAAAACCTTCGCCAGCTCGTACGCCGTCGTCACTTCGAGTTGATCATAACGGCAGTCGGCCGGCAGCTTGTCCGCACGCCAGCGGAGGAAGGTTGCCGCGTGCCGGAATCGATCGCCCTGCATGTGGTCGTACTTCACTTCGCAGACGCGTTCGATCCGAAGCGGCTCCCATGACAGGTCCTTGCCTGCGCTCCATCGGCTCTGTCCGCCCGGCATCCGCGTGGTCGCGTGCTCGTCAGCACTGGCCCGGTCACGCCACGGGTGACTGTCGAGAGCGCCGTGCCGCAGCGGTCCGAGTTCCTTCGCCAGTTCCTGCCGCCTGGTCATCGTGAACGAGGACGTCACCCCCACGTGGTGAAGCGTTCCTCTCGCGTCGTAGAGGCCAAGCAGCAGTGAGCCGACATGCGTTCCCTGACCTTCCTTGTGCCAGCGAAAACCCGCCACCACGCACTCGGCGGTGCGGGCGTGCTTGATCTTCAGCATGGCGCGCTTCCCTGGCTGATATGGTCCGTTCTCAGGCTTTGCGATGACGCCGTCGAGCCCTGCGCCTTCGAACCTGGCGAGCCAGTCCGTCGCGACGGCTCGCTCCCGCGTTACCGGAGTGAGGTGGATGGGCGGCTTGATCGTCGCAAATGCCTTCTCGAGGAGTTGACGACGGTCGGCCTGTGTCTTGCCCCGAAGGTCGTGTCCGCCAAGGGCAAGGAGGTCGAAGGCGACGAAGGAGGACGGCGTGGCTGCAGCCAGTTTCGCGACACGCGAGGCGGCGGGGTGCAGCCGCAACTGCAGCGCATCGAAATCCAGTCCTCGGTCGTTTGCGATCACGATCTCGCCATCGACGACGCAATCGTCCGGCAGGCCGGCGAGAAGAGAATCGTGGAGCTCGGGGAAGTAGCGGCCGAGCGGCCGCAGGTCACGACTCTGAATGAAGATCGCGGGGCCGCGACGGAAGACGATCGAGCGAAAGCCGTCCCACTTGGGCTCGTAGAGATACGCGCCTTCCGCTGGCAGATCCTCGGCAAGCTTGGCGAGCATCGGCTCGATCGGGGGCTGAATAGAGAACGCCGCCGCAGGAAGGCCTGTCGCCATTCCCCGGTTGTATCACGCGTTTGACCCGCCTTCGTCACAACCGGCACGGCTTCTTGAACCGGGCCCAGACGGCTGATGGAGCCGGTATTCCGGAGCCTGCCGGCACCCGGCGCCCAGGCAGATTTGGCTGGGCTTGACCGAATCGGCCAAAAGTGCGCTACACTACCGTTTCGCTCTAGACCAGCCTGCGTGCAATGTGCGCCGACTGCCTCCCGGGCAGGCGTTGTTGGTTTATCTTCCTCACGACCTGCCAGAGCGAATTTACTCACTCAAAGGACAATCGCAATGGCAGCACCAATGAACGGCACGATCAAGCGTCTCGTCAGCGACAAGGGTTTCGGTTTCATCCTCGCCGACGACGGCAACGAGTACTTCTTTCACAACTCGGCGTGCCAGGACACCCGGTTCGATGACCTGCGCGAAGGCCAGGGCGTCACGTTCGAGCGCGGCCAGGGTCCGAAGGGTCCCCGGGCAGAGAACGTTAAGGTTTCCTAGTCGCCGCCTTCGGGCAGCGCCATAGACCTGGGCCCCGGGTCGCCCGCAACTGCACTGCAGCTTGCTCGGCGTCACGGGGCTTCTTTCCCCGCACATCTTCAGCAGCGTGCATACGCCGGGTTCTGACCTGGTGAACTCGCACGTGTCGACGCCACGCGTGCGCGAAGCGCGCCTCCCTCCAATCTCAGGCGGTTCTTAGAGAAACAGCTCGGCGCCATCTACCTGGCTGACGTCACGCGCAGCCTCTGCGCGACCGAGTGGGGGACGGGTCAGCAAGGCGACGTTGTCTCCGCGGGATGTTAAACTTCGCCCACCCCAGGAGGACAGCGTAGATGACGAACATGATCGATGTGAATGCCCCGGCCCTCCAGGCTCGCGTAACGAATATTCTCAAGGACCCGAAAAGGGAGTGGCCGATCATTGCGGCCGAGCCGACGACGACCGAGACGCTGTACAGCTCATACATCGTTCCGCTCGCGGCGATCCCGGCAATCGCCACCTTCATCGGCTACAGCATCGTCGGCCTGTCGCTCCCGTTTGTCGGCACCGTGCGCGTCGGGATGATCCGTGGACTGGTCAGTGCGTTTGTCTCCTATGTGCTTTCACTGGTCCTGGTTTACGTGGCCGCAATGATCGTCGACTGGCTTGCCCCGAAGTTCGAATCAACTCCGAACCGGCTTCAGGCGCTGAAGCTCGTCGCCTACTCGTACACGGCTGCGTGGGTGGCGGGCATAGTGATGGTCATCCCCGCCCTGGCAATCCTCGGCGTGCTGGGCGGTCTGTACTCCATCTACGTGTTCTACATCGGCCTGCCCGTGATGATGAAGACACCGGAATCGAAGGTCGTACCCTACATGGCGGTTTCGGCGCTGGCGGTGATCGTCCTGGGCTTCGTCGTCGGGGCGATGACGGCAGTGATCCACATGCCCGGTTCGGTTTACTACTAACGGATCCGCAGAAGTTGATGACCGAGGGCACGCGCCGCCTGTCGATGCTCCGGTCGTACACACCGGCCGACATCCTCACGCTCGCGAATGCGAGCTGCGGCACGCTGTCGCTGTTCGCGTGCCTCAGCTACATCGAGGACGATCGGTCGACGGTTCTCTGGGCCGCCTTTCTGCTGCCGGTGTTCGCGCTCGCCTTCGACGTCGCGGATGGCTACGTGGCACGTCTCTCGGCCCGCCGGCAGTCGCGCATCGGCGCGGACCTCGACTCGCTCGCCGATATCGTGTCGTTCGGGGTCGCGCCTGCCGTGCTGGGCTACACGCTCGGTCTGCGCGGCCTGTGGGACGTGCTGCTGCTCACGTACTTCGTCTGTTGCGGGATCAGTCGACTGGCGCGCTTCAACGTCACGTCGGACGCACTCACGAATGTTGCGACCGGTAAGGTTCGTTACTTCGAGGGCACGCCGATTCCCACCAGCATCGTGCTCGTGATCGCGCTCGCGCTTCTCCATCAGTCCGGTCTCACCGGGGAGCAGTTCCCACTCGGCAGTGTCCATCTGGCCGGTAAGGGATTCCACCCGTTCTCTCTCCTCTACTTCGTGAGTGGCAGTCTGATGATCAGCACCATCCACGTGCCGAAGCCTTGAAGCGGCTCCCGCAGACCTGCTGGTGGCGGCCAACGACCTCCTGCAACCCACCGGCCTGGGCCTGAGCGCGGGTCGGCACGGCTGACCGGTCGCCGCAGAGGCGACGTATCATGACTCCTCCGATGAACCAGACGCTTCGTGTCGCCTTTCTCGGGTGCGGCTTCATCACCGGCGTCCACAGCCGTAACCTGAAGGGACTTCGCCACGAGATCGCTTCCAGTTATGCGAGCCGCGATGCGGCGCGCGCAGCGGAGTTCTGCCGTCTGCACCAGGGCCAGGCCAGCTTCGACAGTTATCAGCGCGCCATCCGCGACCCGGCGGTCGATGCGGTCGTCATTGCCGTTCCGCCCAAGTTCCACCTCGAGCTGGCGCTCGAGGCGCTTGCCGCCGGCAAGCACGTCCTCGTCGAGAAGCCGGCGTTCCTGACGATGGCTGATTACCAGGCGGTCCAGGCGGCCAGGGACCGCGCCGGACGTGTCGTGCTGGTTGGTGAGAACGATCACTACAAGCCGCTTGCCGTCACCCTGCGGCGGCTGCTTGCGGAGGGCGCGATCGGCGACATGGTCTTCGCGCATTTCACCACCATCGCAAAACGATTCAAGACCGCCAACGACTGGCGGAATGACGAGTCAATGGCGGGCGGTGACGCGTTCTTCGAAGAAGGTATCCACTGGCTGCACATCGCCGGCAGCCTCGGCCCGAAGATCGTGCCGGACTCGGTTCACGGCTATCGCCCACCGCCCTCGAATGAAGGCCCGGACAAACGCGCGAAGAGCATGATGGTGGCGTTCGAATACGACAACGGCGCCGCGGCGTCGCTCTACTACTCGCGGGAAGTTCCGTCGCTACTGAAAGGGCTGCGCGTCTCGAAGCTGTTCGGACGCCAGGGGATCATCAGCTTCGAGTCCAACGGTGGGTTTCTGCTGGCGCGTGGACAGGGCATGCCGAGGGTCATGTTCCCGGGTTTCAGGGACATCCGCGGCTACCAGGCGATGTACCGCGACTTCTATCGGTCCATACGCGAGGGACGGCAGCCGGAGATGAGCCTGGAGCGCGCGATCGAGGACCAGGTGCTGATGGACCGCGTCTACGCGACGCTGAGGCAACCGCCGGCGGCGACGTAGGACGGCAGCGACCCGGGTTCAGGAGAGCAGCAGCTCGAGATCCTCGGTGCGTAGATTCCGAATCAGCGCCGGGTCAGCCGAGAGGATCGCGTCCGCCAGCTCACGCTTGGAGGCCTGCAGCTCGACGACCTTCTCTTCGACCGTATCCCTGGCAATCAGTCGATAGGCGAAGACGTGCCGGGACTGACCGATCCGGTGGGCGCGATCGATCGCCTGCGCTTCGGCGGCCGGGTTCCACCACGGATCGAGCAGAAACACGTATTCGGCGGCGGTGAGGTTCAGACCGAGGCCGCCGGCTTTGAGGCTGATCAGGAACACGCG
>JACDDJ010000188.1:6315-7895 GCA_013817065.1 Acidobacteriota bacterium | reverse complement strand
GTAGTCAACGCCGGTGAACACCCCAGTGAAGACCACCCCGACGGCGGCACGGATGATCTCGCGCGCGACCGCGTCAGCGCCGCGAAGCTCACCTTCGTACTCGAGCTCGAACTTGCCGGTGATCGCCGGGAGGGCAGCATAGATGTCGGTCACCCGCGGCGCCACGACCGGTTCATCTGCGAGCAGGGCTCTGCGCTCCGCGTTCGAGACAACGTTCTCGAGAAGCGAGATCGGCAGTCGTTGGCTCACGCCGGATCGCTTGTCGACCCGGGCGTCCGTGCGCGCCTGAAACGCGATCTCCTCGACGATCTCGCGGATGAATTCAGGGATCTGCAGCTCGAGGTTCCCGGTCCGCGTCGTCCAGGCTTCCTGCGTCGTGATCGACATGCCTTCATGCCGGGTCGCGGGATAGTGCGTACGAATCTCGGATCCGATCCGGTCCTTGAGCGGCGTGATGATCTTGCCGCGCGCGGTGTAGTCCTCCGGATTCGCGCTGAACACCATCATGACGTCCAGCGGCAATCGCACCGGGTATCCCTTGATCTGGACGTCCCCCTCCTGGAGGATGTTGAAGAGCCCGACCTGGATCTTGCCGGCGAGATCGGGCAGTTCGTTGATCGCGAAGATGCCTCGATTGGCGCGTGGCAGCAGTCCGTAGTGCATCGTGAGCTCGTCGGCCAGCGTCAGGCGGGATCGTGCCGCCTTGATGGGATCGAGATCGCCGATCATGTCCGCGATGGTCACGTCGGGCGTGGCGAGCTTTTCTACGTACCGCGCGTCGCGTCCCAGCCAGCCAACTTCCATGGCGTCGCCTTCGTCGCGCACACGCTGACGGCATCCCGCGCACAGTGGCGCCAGCGGATCGTCATGGATCTCGCATCCGGGGATGACCGGCACCTCATCGTCGAGCAGCGTGGTGAGGGCACGGAGGATACGGCTCTTCGCCTGTCCGCGCAATCCAAGGAGGATGAAGTTGTGCTTCGACAGCACTGCGTTCACGATTTGCGGCACGACCGTGTCGTCGTAACCGATGATGCCGGGGAAGAGCGGGCCGCCGCTACGCAGGCGCTCGATAAGGTTCTCGCGGATCTCGTCTTTCACGGAGCGTCGCCTGACGCTCCCGTCAGCTACCGCCGCGCGTAGTTGTCCAAGGGAGCCGGGTCGGGAGGGCATGCTCGCATATTACCCGAGAAACGAAAGCGGCTAAGATGCGGCCGTGCCTATCGTTTACGCGCATCGCGGCGGCGCCGCGCTGCGTCCCGAGAACACCATCACAGCCTTCGATCATGGGATGGCGTTAGGGGCGGATGGCCTCGAGTTCGACGTCCATCTGTCGAGCGATGGTGTGGTCGTCATCCACCACGATCAGACCCTCGAGCGGACCACGAGCGGACGGGGCGCGCTGGCTGACCACACCGCGGCTGAGCTCAATGCGCTCGACGCGTGCTGCAACTTCGCTGATGCCCGCGGTGACTTCCCTTATCGCGGCAAGGGCTACGGCGTACCCACGATGCGCGAGGTGCTGCATCGCTATCCCGACGCGCAGCTCATCGTGGAGTTGAAGCGGGACGGCGCGAGGC
>JACDDJ010000188.1:0-6305 GCA_013817065.1 Acidobacteriota bacterium | reverse complement strand
GGTCGTGGATGAGATCCGGGCGGCGCAGGCCGTCCACCGGGTCGCCGTTGGCTCCTTTCATGCCGGTGCTCTGCGAGCGGTGCGCGAATACGAGCCGCGGCTCGCAACGGGTGCGGCGAGGACGGAGACACGGCTCGCGCTCTATCGATCGTGGATCGGGTGGCCGCTCGGCCAGACTCCGTATCGGGAATTCCAGGTCCCACCTCGCTCGGGGCTCACGCCAATCGTCACCCGCCGGTTCGTCGCACACGCGCATCGGGCAGGTGTGCCGGTGAAGGTCTGGACCGTGAACGCCGCTGATGAGATTCGTCGGCTGGTGTCGTACGGGGTGGACGCGGTGATCACGGATCGTCCCGACGTAGCCCGCGCCGTAATCCCTCGCCTCGACGGCACTGTTCACCGCAGTCCGGCGTAGATCCGTCCTCGCCGACGCCTCTGCTGAGTAGCGGCCGGTGCGTGAGGGGACTACAATAGGCGGGATACATCCAAGAAAAATTCCCTAGAGGATTCATACGCAATGAGGAATCAACCCGCGAGGGACACCTCCGAGCTGGAGGCCGTCGAACAACGCGAGTGGCGCGAGTCGCTCGATTACGTCATCCAGCAGGGAGACCGCGGCCGCGTTCAGCGCCTTCTCGCCGCGCTTCGCCACCAGGCCCGCATGGCGGGTGTGGCCCTTCCGTTCACCGCCGTCACCGCCTACGTCAATTCGATCCGCGCCGCGGAAGAAACGCCCATTCCCGGCAGCCAGGAGGTCGAGCGCAGGATCAAGAGCCTGGTTCGCTGGAACGCGATGGCGATGGTTGTCCGCTCCAATCGTCTGTCGGAGGGGATCGGCGGGCACATCTCCACGTACGCGTCCGCGGCGACGCTCTATGAGGTCGGCTTCAATCACTTCTTCAAAGGCAAGAAGGACAACGAAGGCGACCTCATCTATTTCCAGGGCCACGCGTCACCCGGTATCTACGCGCGCGCGTTTCTCGAAGGACGGATCTCCGTCGAGCAGCTCCACAACTTCCGCCGCGAGCTCGCCACCGGTGGCGGGCTCTCGTCGTACCCGCATCCCTGGCTGATGCCGGACTTCTGGGAGTTCCCAACCGTCTCGATGGGCCTGGGGCCGATCATGGCGATTTACCAGGCGCGCTTCCAGCGCTACCTCGAAGATCGCGGCCTGAAGAAGCCCACCAAGCAGAAGGTCTGGGCATTCCTCGGCGATGGCGAGACCGATGAGCCGGAGGCGCTCGGCGCCATCAGCCTGGCGTCGCGCGAGAAGCTCGAGAACCTGATCTTCGTCATTAACTGCAACCTGCAGCGACTCGACGGTCCGGTTCGCGGTAACGGGCAGATCATTCAGGAACTCGAGGCGGTCTTCCGCGGCGCCGGCTGGAACGTCATCAAGGTCATTTGGGGCAGCGATTGGGATCCGCTGCTGGCGAAGGATCACGACGGCCTCCTCGCCAAGCGGATGGGCGAAGTCGTCGACGGTCAGTATCAGAAGTATGCCGTCGAGAGCGGCGCATATCTCCGCGAGCACTTCTTCGGAACCGATCCGCGGCTGCTCGAGATGGTCAAGCACCTCTCCGACGATCAGCTGAAGCGGCTCCGCCTTGGTGGCCACGATCCGGTAAAGGTGTACAACGCCTACAAGACGGCGACGGAGCACACCGGCCAGCCGACCGTCATCCTTGCACGCACCATCAAGGGCTACGGCCTCGGTGAAGCGGGTGAGGGTAAGAACATCACCCACCAGCAGAAGAAGATGAACGAGGGGGATCTCCGCTCGTTCCGCACCCGCTTCGGGATCCCGGTCTCGGACGAAGACATCGCCGAAGCGCCGTTCTACCGGCCGGCCGACGACAGCCCCGAACTGCAGTACATGCGCGAGCGCCGCAAGTCGCTCGGCGGGTTCGTGCCGTCGCGCAGCGTCAAGGTCGAGCCAATCAACGCGCCGATCGATCCGATCTTCGAGGAGTTCTTCAAGGGCACCGGCGATCGTAAGGCCTCAACGACGATGGTGTTCGTGCGGCTGTTGTCGCAACTGCTGCGCAACAAGGAGATCGGCGACCTGATCGTCCCGATCGTGCCTGACGAAGCGCGGACTTTCGGTATGGAGTCGCTCTTCCGCGCGGTCGGTATTTACTCCCACGTCGGTCAGCGCTACGAGCCGGTCGACATGGACACCTTGCTCTACTACAAGGAAGCGACCGACGGGCAGATCCTCGAGGAAGGCATCACCGAGGCCGGCTCGTTGTCCTCGTTCATCGCCGCCGGCACCGCGTATGCCACCTACGGCGTCAACACGATCCCGTTCTTCATCTTCTATTCGATGTTCGGATTCCAGCGTGTTGCCGACTTGATCTGGGCCGGGGCGGATTCCCGGATGCGCGGCTTCCTTCTCGGCGCAACCGCGGGCCGGACGACCCTCGCCGGCGAAGGGCTGCAGCATCAGGACGGAAACAGTCACGTCTATTCGCTCGCCACGCCGAACTGCATCTCCTACGATCCGGCGTATGCCTACGAGCTGGCGGTCATCATCCAGGACGGCATCCGCCGGATGTACCGGGACCAGGAGAGCATCTTCTACTACCTGACCGTCATGAACGAGCAGTACGAGATGCCGGCGATGCCGGAAGGCTCGCGTGAGGGAATCCTCAAGGGGATGTATCGCTTCAGCAAGGCGAGCAACGGCAAGGCCAAGCTCAAGGCGCAGCTGCTCGGCAGCGGTACGATCCTCAACGAGGTCCGCGCCGCCGCCGTCCTGCTCGAGAAGTACGGCGTCGCCGCGGACGTCTGGAGCGTGACCAGCTACAACGAGCTTTACCGCGACGGGAATGCCTGCGAGCGGTGGAACATGCTCAACCCCGGCGCGCCGAAGGTGCCCTACGTGACCCAGGCACTGAAGGATACGCAGGGCGTGATCGTCGCCGCGTCCGATTACCTCAAAGTCCTGCCGGCGTCGATCGACCGCTGGATGCCGCGCCGCGTGCGGTCGCTCGGGACCGACGGCTTCGGCCGCAGCGAAGCGCGCAAGGAACTGCGGGAGTTCTTCGAGGTCGAGTCGCGCTACGTGGCGCTCGCGACGCTCGCCGAGCTGGCCCAGAATGGCGAGATCGAGACCAATGTCGTCGCGCAGGCGATGAAGGACTTCGGCATCGATCCCAACAAGAAGAATCCCGCGAAGGATTAGGGCTGATGGTCGCACCGCGCACCGCGCACCGCGCACCGCGCACCTAGCACCGCACGTAGCACACGGCACGTAGCACCGCACCCTGCACGTACGACGTAGGACGCAGCACTTCTGAAAACTATGGCAACTGAATTCAAGATTCCCGAACTGGGCGAGAACGTAACTGCTGGCGATGTCGTTCGCATCCTGGTGAAGGCGGGTGACACCCTGGCGAAGGACCAGGCGGTCCTCGAACTCGAAACCGACAAGGCCACGATCGAGGTGCCCTCTGATGTCGCAGGCACCGTCGGCGAGATCAAGGTGAAGCAGGGCGACAAGGTCAAGGTTGGGCAGGTGGTGCTCACCGTTGACGAAGGCGCGGCGGGATCCGCAGCCGGCACCCCTGCCGCGTCCGGCAGTTCGGAGAAGGCGGATGCGCCCAAGCAGCGCACACAGCCGGCCGGCGCCGCCGAAGAGGGCGGCCTCAGCCAGAAGGCCTCGCCGGTTCCGCAGGCGACTGGAGGCGGCGCCGAGCGCGCGCAGGAAGACCGGGACGAGGGCGAAGCCGACCAGCCTGAGGCCCAGGAAGCGGACGCAGAGAAGGCCGGCGCGCCGACAACCGACGAGTCACCGCACCAGAAGCGCGGCGAGGTGGTCGACATCAACCGTGGCGGACGTCAACAGGCCGGTACGCCGCAGCCGGCTGCGGACGAACAGCCGGAGGCGGATGCGCCCGCCGCCCCCGCCGCACCGTCGGTTCGCCGCATGGCGCGTGAGCTTGGCGTCGACATCCGTCAGGTCGCCGGCAGCGGCGACGGAGGCCGGATCAGCGTCGAAGACCTCCAGGGGTTCGTCAAGGGCGTCATGACGGGTTCGACTCCGGAGGCTGCGCCTGGGTCGCTCACCGCAGGGCGGCCCCTGCCGGACTTCACCAAGTGGGGCGAGGTCGAACGCAAGCCGATGAGCAACATCCGTCGCAAGACGGCGGAGCACCTCGGCCACGCCTGGCACGTCATCCCGCATGTCACGCAGCACGACAAGGCCGACATCACCGCGCTCGAAGCGCTGCGCAAGCAGTACGGTCCCCAGGCAGAGAAGGCCGGCGGCAAGCTGACGATGACGGCGATCGCGCTGAAGATCGTGGCGGCCGCGATCCGGAAGTTCCCCCAGTTCAACGCCTCAATCGACCAGGCGCGGAACGAGATCGTCTACAAGAACTCCGTGCACCTCGGCGTTGCCGCTGACACCGAGCGCGGGCTGCTCGTGCCGGTCGTTCGCGATGTCGACCGCAAAGGCATCTTCGAGCTGGCCGCGGAGCTTGCGAAGCTGAGCGAGAAGGCCCGTGCCGGCAAACTGTCGCTCGACGAAATGCAGGGCGGCGGGATGACCATCACCAATCTCGGCGGGATCGGTGGCACCTCGTTCACGCCGATCGTGAACTGGCCCGAAGTCGCCATCCTCGGCATCTCCCGCGGGGCGCAGGAGCCGGTGTGGGACGGATCCTCGTTCCAGCCGCGCCTGATGCTGCCGCTCTCGCTGTCATACGATCACCGCGTGATCGACGGCGCCGACGCCGCGCGCTTCCTGCGCTGGGTCTGCGACGCCTTCGAGCAACCTTTCGTTCTGGCGCTCTAATGCCTTCTTCGACCCAACTCGCAGTCATCGGCGCCGGGCCTGGCGGCTACGCGGCCGCGTTCTATGCCGCGGACCTTGGCATGCAGGTCACGCTCATCGACCCGGCCACCAATCCCGGCGGCGTGTGCCTGTACCGCGGATGTATTCCATCCAAGGCGCTGTTGCACGTTGCCGACGTCCTGAATGAAGCGAAACACGCAGAGGCGTGGGGCGTCTCGTTCGGCGCGCCGAAGATAGATCTCGACCGGTTGCGAGCGTTCAAGACCGAGGTCGTAACCCAGCTCACCGGCGGCCTGGGCCAGTTATCCAAACAGCGCAAGATCACCTACGTGCAGGGAACCGCGTCGTTCGTCGATGCGAAGACCCTGGAGGTCGCAACCGAGGACGGCAAGAAAGACCGGCTCACGTTCGCGCACGCGATCATCGCCACCGGTTCGGCGCCGGCCACGGTGCCCGGGCTGTCGCTCGACAGCGCCCGGGTCATGGACTCGACGACCGCCCTCGATCTTCCCGACATCCCGAAGACCATGCTCGTCGTCGGTGGGGGCTACATCGGGCTGGAACTTGGCAGCGTCTACACCGCGTTGGGCACGAAGGTCACGGTCGTCGAGATGACGCCGGGGCTTCTACCCGGAGCGGATCGTGACCTGGTCAACGTCCTTGCGAAGAGAATCGAGTCGATCTGCGAGGCCGTGCTGCTGAACACGAAGGTGGTCAGCA
The DNA here is from genome assembly GCA_013817065.1 of Acidobacteriota bacterium. GTDB lineage: Bacteria > Acidobacteriota > Vicinamibacteria > Vicinamibacterales > 2-12-FULL-66-21 > JACDCA01. The sequence continues at coordinate 784 of JACDDJ010000188.1, read as the reverse complement.
TGAAGGAACAGAAAAACGGCATCGCCGTGACGTTCGCTCTTCCGGCCGCCGACGGAACAGACGCAGGCGAGAAGAAGGAGCAGACCTTCGATCGCGTGCTCATCTCGATTGGCCGCCGGCCGAATCCGGTTACCGGCATCGAGAACACCGGCGTCGTGGTGAATCAGCGTGGCTTCATCGAGGTGAGTCCGTCGCTGCAGACCGCCGAGCCGTCCATCTATGCGATCGGTGACGTGGTGGGTGAGCCGATGCTCGCGCACAAGGCATCGCACGAAGGCCGCACGGCAGTGGAAGCGATCGCCGGCCACAAGGTGGCGTTCGAGCCGCTCGCGATCCCGGCGGTCGTCTTCACGGATCCGGAGCTGGCCTGGTGCGGGCTCACGGAAGCGGACGCGCAGAAGCAGAAGCGGGACGTCACCGTGGCGCGTTTCCCATGGGGCGCGTCAGGACGATCGCTGACGCTCGATCGGTCCGATGGCCTCACCAAGCTCCTGCTCGATCCCAAGACCGAGCGCATCCTCGGCGTCGGCATCGTCGGGCCGGGCGCCGGTGAATTGATTGCCGAAGGGGTGCTGGCCATCGAGATGGGGGCAAATGCGACCGACTTGAAGTTGAGCATCCATCCGCATCCCACGCTGTCGGAAACAATGATGGAGTCGGCCGAAGTATTTTTTGGGCACGCCACGCACGTCTACCGTCCACGACGGAAGAACGCGTGAGCAGGATCACGACCTCCCGGTTCCTGGTCAAGCCTGACAGCCGGGTCCGCCTGTCGCAGTACGAC
>JACDDJ010000187.1:1045-7910 GCA_013817065.1 Acidobacteriota bacterium | reverse complement strand
GTCCCATCGCGCTTCGCGCAGCAGCGCACGCGCCGCGGCATGGCCGGGACGAGTGCCGAGGCGGCGCAGCGCCTCCGCCGTCCCGAGCGCGTGCAGCATCTCGGCGGCCTCGCGTCGGTCCTCGTTGTCGATCGGTCCGCTGCGCCCGGCCCTATCGGGACCGCCCGGCGATGCCCGCGTGATCCGTTCGAGCAGCGGTTCGAACGCGGTCGGTGGCGCGGCCAGTGTAGCGGGCGCTGGGGGCGTCGGTCCGGCGCCGGCGGCGTTGTCCTCCTCCTCGATCACGTCGGGGAAGACGAATCGGTAGCCGTGACGCGAGACGGTGCGGATGAAGCGCGGCTCCCTGGAGTCGTCGCCGAGCGTGCGCCGGATCGTGCGGACGGCTTGGCTCAGAGCGCTGTCGGACACGATGACGTCGGCCCAGACGCGATCGAATATATCGCGGCGATGCACCGCCTCCCCGCGGCGCTCGATCAGCAGCAGCAGGAGATCGAAGTAGCGAGGGATGAGCGGCACCTCACGTCCGTCGTGGACGAGCACCCGCCGCTGCGGCGAGAGCGTGAACTGGCTGAAGCGGTATCGGACCACAACGGCAGCTAGGGAAGGGCCACGGGAGTGTCACGCCGGGGCGCCGCGGAGCCGCCCGCCTGGCGGCCCGGGCGTCTGCGTGCAGACGGCCATTGCCGCGCGCATGCCGGCATCAGCCGGAGCACCAGTTTCAAGAAAATTGTCCATCGCGCCAGCGATCGCGCGTCGCGCGCCGTCCACCGGAAACCGTACGCGTCGCGCAGCGCCGGTGGCAGCAGGCCGATCGTGATCAACTGCACCGGGCGGAACGCCGGCCAGAGCAGCCGCCACCGTGGCGGGAAGAGAATGGCGCGGGCGAGCGCCCGGCCGCCACCAGTGACCGCGATCCTGCCGCTGCCAGGCACCTCTCTTATGTATGCATCGAGGGCCGTGCTGTTTCTTGGCAGCAGTCCGGCGGGGATATCCAGCAGTGGCTCCATGACCGCAGCCTCGACGCAGTAGCGTTCCTTTTCTTCCGCCGTGAGTGGCCCGACCAGCAATTCATATGTGAGCGGGATCGAGTCGAGCAGCGTGGCATGGACCCAGCGCAGCAGCTCCGCCTCGTGCGCGGAATAGGCGGCGCCGGCCGGATACGTTCCGGCGGGACTACCGAGCCGTCCGGAGACGCGGTCGTGGATCACGTTGATGCGGGCGGCGGTCGAGATCGCCTCTTCCTCATCGCCGAACGTCAGCGACAGCATCGCGCCAACCGTTCCGCAAAGCCGTCCGAAGCTCGCCCTCAGGCTGCCGCGGAAGCTGCTGTGTGCGTCGACACCCGCGGCGACCAGCGGGTGCGCAAGCTGAAGAAGGATCGCCCGTCCCCAGCCGGCAACGACGATGATCTCGCGGTTGATCTTCCAGCTCACGCTGCCCGGGCCCGATCGGCTCACGTTTGCAACGCGCAGGCGCTCACGGACGTCGGCGTGGTGGCGTTCGAACGCGGTGGCTGCGGGCATATCCGATTGTGGCACGCGCACCCCGGCTAGCGCCGCGCCGCCTGGTCGCTCAGTCGTGTGAACTGGATGTTGCGGACGACCGGGTTGCTGTAGTCGAACGCGGTCACCTGGCCGTCCTGGTCGCGACGGAAGCGCACGATCATGCCGCGGAACTGAAAGGTGTCGGTGTCGACCGGTGCGAAGTCGAAGGGCTGCGTATCATTCCAGCTGACGCGGAACGTCAGGCCGGACTTTGCCGGCGCGATCTCGAAGACAGCCTTCGACTCGTCGTTCGAATAGCGGCCGGCAAACGCCTTGAGGTCATCGGCGCCTGGCGCGTAGCTCTGAGCGCGACGATACCGTGTCGTCCTGCCCTCCATCGACTTCATCTCGATCAGGTCGGCCGATACGAAGTGCAATTCGAACTCGTCGTCCGACATGAAGTTGGTCGCGCCCTCCGGGTTGCGGAAGCGGTCCTTCGTAAGGGTGACGAGAACAGGACCGCCGGCGATGCGGAGCCGGCCGTTATCCACGCCGAGACGCAGCGGCTGGCCCGTGGCTTCGCTGAAGAACAGACCTGCTTTGCTCTTGACGTCGAGTCCCTCGACGGCCACGCTCGCGGCCGGCGCCTTTGCGTCGACGCCCGCGGTCGTTGTCACCGGTACGAACAGGTCGTAGATGCGGCGTGCGTAGGCGCCGCCGGTGGCGGTCTCGCCGGCGTTGCACATCGTGGCGACCGAGAGTCCCTGCTCAGGAAAACGGGCGAGGAACGTTCGGTATCCCGCCGAGCCGCCGGAGTGCCAGATGACTCTGCTCTCGCGATTGGTGTCCAGGATCAGGCCGCGGGCGTAGCCGAGCTTCCGGCCATTGTTCAGCCGTGCCGGTTCCTGGAGTTTCTCGGTGACGAACTTACCGGGGCGGGCGGTCGTCAGCGCTTCGTTCCAGATCAGGAGGTCGCTCGGTGTGCTGAGCAGGGCGCCGCCGCCACCGCGATCGTTATCGAGTTGCATATCGAGCGTCCAGCCGCTGCCCGCCTTTTCGTATGCGAGGGCGCGGTGCTTCACGACCTGCCGTAGGTCGGTAAGGTATCGCGTCGACTTCATCCCGAGCGGCTCGAACAAGCGCGTGCGCATGAAGTTGTCGACCGACGTCCCGCTGGTGCGCGCGACGATCTCTTTCAGCAGGACGTAGCCGCTGTTCGAGTAGGACCACTCCTCACCGGGCGAGAAGTTGAGACCGCGCTGGCGCAGCGTCAGGCTCAATGCGTCTGCCTGTCGGCCGGTGAGCGGTCCGAGCCCGGTCCAGTCTCGAATGCCACTGGTGTGCGTCATCAGGTGATCGAGCGTAATCTTGTGACCGTAGTCGGGCAGTTCAGGGATGTATGTGCGGATGTCCTCGGTCAGCGAAAGCTTTCCGTCCTCGATCAGCAGGAGCGTGGCGGCGGCGACGAATTGTTTCACCACCGAGGCGGCATCGAAGACGGTGTTCGGCGTAATCGGGATGTCGCGCTCGAGGTCGGCCAGTCCATACGCGCGGCTGACGACCTGCTTGCCCTTGTGGGAGACGGCGACCGCGCAGCCGGGCATCCCGGGCGTGACCCAGCTGAAGACCTTGTCGATCTCGGGGGTCTTCTCCTGCTCGTGCGCGGGGGTCGATGAGGGAAGAAGAAGGGCGACGGCCAGTCCGATGGAGAGTGCGGTTGAGCGCCGGGTCGCTCGTGAATTCGATGCTCTTGGGTGGGGCGATTTCATATGAGCCTTTATACGGTGGTCGCTCCGTATTCGCGCCCGCTCAGTCCTAAGCGTTGCGTGAGCAACCCGTGAGATGTGCGTGATTACGGCGGGAAATCGAAGAAATCGACCGGGGGGATCGAACGCGGAATGAGCTCGCGTCCGTGCGACTGGGGTCGGCGGACCGGAACTGCGTACACCAACGGCGGCTGTCACTGCTCGGTCCGGACCGAGTCAGCCCCACAGTTCACCAAGCTCCCGGATCACCTCCGCGCCGAAGAACAGCTGCGCCTCGTAGAGGTTGTGCGGCGGCAACGGAGCTCGATGTTGCTCACCTCCGCGGCGCCACCAGCGGCAAACGGCACCACGTGGTGGACTCGACTAAGCCACGCTCCGTGCAGCGGCCGCGTGCTCCGACAGGTGCAGGGCCTGCGTGCAAGAGGTGAAGAGTGACGCATAACCTTCGGCGAGATAGAGGCGACGCGCGTCCACTTCCATGAGGCAGCGGATCAACGCCACGGTCGCCTGGCGCTCACGCAACGCGAGTCGCGACAGTTCGGCGAGCACACGAAAACATTTTTGCGGCGCACTGTTCTCTTGACACATTTTTAGCTCTCTTCGGCTCGGCTTCGCATCCGGTCCGGACCGAGTTGCGAACGGGCGACGCGGCGGTGCTCGTTACCCTCACCGAAGCGGGGATCGTAGGAGCAGTTCGCCAACCGAATGCTGTTCCAAGCCTCCGAAGCACGCAGGATCCACCCAAGTGCAATGTGACGCTGAGCCATGGGCTATGAACACTGCCGGAGCCGTGGACGCACAAATCGCGCCCACCGGAACGGACGACGTCGCATTGCCGCTCTCACCTGGACCAACGGATAAACTTCAGATCGACGTTGAATGGGCGTCGCTTGGGGACTGGCGCCGCAGCAGTCCCAACGTCAGCCCCGCTCCGAAGATCGCGGCTTCTCCGAAGGCGAGAATCCCGGCCGACACCCGGCCAAAATCCGGCTCGCCGATCAGTTGGGCGAGCGGAGCGAGAGTGGCACGGGATCCGTCGGCGGCGACCGCGATGGCGTGGATGGTGCCGCTCGCGAGAGGACGTCCCGTGAACGCGAGTCCAAGACCTGCCACTCCGCAGCAGAGAGCGGAAAGCAGCGCCGCGTGCAGCCGCGTGCCTCGTGGTTTGAGCGATCCATCCGGCATGCGTCGGGTCGCCGTCGCAAAGCCGAGCCCCGCACTCGCGCCAATGATCACGCCTTCCGGGCCGCCCCCGACCACGACGTCCAGGCCAACCAATGCGGACAACGCCCAGCGCGTCAGCCACTGGACGGTAAGGCCGACCAGGCCGCCGCCAAGTGCCGCCGCTATCGTCAGTGTGAGGACGCGCTGCGAGCGCGCGAGCGGTTCCGCGAGCCCCACGCCCGCGCCGACACCCGCGCCGCCGAGCGCACCGCAGCCACCGCCGATCACCGCAAGGACAGGAGCGATCGCCAGCGGAGCACTGCTATTGGGAGCGGCCGCAAGGATCAACCCACCGAGACCACCGGCCGCGACACCGGCGATGGCTCCGCCACTCGCGGCGCGGGACCATCCGTTCGCTCGCGCATTCGAAGGCGGTGGCTCTGGGTGAGCAAGAGCTCCGCGCGGCTCCGGTTGGATGACCGAGGGAGAAGCCCCAGCGGCAACTGATTGGCTCGCGGTTCGTAGAGTGGACGCGGCATCCGCACCAGCGGCCGCCTCCGATAGCCCAGGCGGCCAGGCGCCGTCGTCCTCCTGCTCTTCCCGGACCTCGGTGAACACGAAGCGATAGCCGTGACGCGAAACGGTACGGATGAAACGCGGATCCCGTACCCGGGTCGCGGTGCGGATACGCGTTGACCGGGGCTGGCTATTGTTTGATGCGCGCTCGCGGCGCGCTGAATTCATCGCGCGGGAAGAGATCCTCGTTCAGATCCACCTGCTGCTGATTGCCTGCGGCGGTGGTCACCTGCACCGGCGCAGCCAGGTACCGCGCCAGGAGTGATTCGATATCGATCCCGGCGCGGCGGTAGTAGGCCTGGACTTCCGGCGTGCGAAGGCGAGCCCTGACCTGATCTGCGTCGAAGGTGATCGGGCTGTCGCTGCCCACCAGGATGTCCCCGAAGCTGAGGACATGAGGGAACACCGCCGCGAACGTGTCGTGGACACGCGAGGTCGGCGCCCAGGTCACCGCTATACCGCCCGGCGCCAGGCGCGACCGCAGCAGCTGGAAGTATCCAACTGAATACAGATTGCCAGAGTAGGCGCTCCCGGGCCTCAGTGCATCGGCCTCGATGATGTCGAAGCGCTGGCCGCTCCGCATGACAAAGGTCCGGCCGTCGCCGCTCACGTGCTCGATCCGCGGGTCGCTCAGCAGCGCGAGCAGGGCGGGCTCTCCGGTTCGCCTGGCCCAGTCTTGCAAAGTCGCGAGCTGCGGTTCGATGATTTCTATGGACGTGATGCGCGAGAGCTCCGGCCGCCCGGCGAGCGCGTAGAGCGTGTCGCCGGATCCAAGCCCGATGATGGCGGCACGACGCGGATTCGGGTGAAGGAACGCCGGCAGTGCGCCGAGCACCGTGTGAACGTTCCCATAAGGGATCCAGCTTTGACCGATGCCGTTGACGAACACCATGGCGCCGGAGCCGACGCTCTTGATCAAGGACAACCCCGTCGCATCCTCTGCTTCGAGAACGCGCTGGGGCGGGGTCCCATGCAGCGCCGCCCATAGTTGACGTCCGGCGGGCAGCCGTGCGGTCGCGACACCGACGGCAATGAGAACAACGAGTGCGGTGATCACCCTGGGTGTGCGCGTACGGCCACGCGCCGCGCCCACGGCCAGGGCAAGGTAAACCCCGCCGAGCATCATCATGACCTTCAGCGCCCCCGCCGAACCCAGATACGTCAGCGCGAACCATCCGGTCACGATCGATCCCACGGTGCTTCCCGCGATGTTGGCGAGGAGCACCTGCGCCACACGCCTGCCGATCAGGTCTGGATCGACCAGTGCGACCTTCTGCAGCAGTGGAAAGCTTGCACCCATGGCCAGCGTTGGCGGAATGACCAGCGCAACGGGGAGAAGCACGTACAACCGGATGAACTGCGACACTGATGCGCCGCTCTCGCCTGCCCGCAGCCGCGCGAATGCGGATACGGCGTCGAGCGGCTCGTATCCACCCAGGTACGCCCAGAGACCGGGCATCAAGGACGCCGAGGGGAGCAGGTTCACCAGCGCCGCGACACTCAAGCCTGCATAGAGACCAACAAAGGCCTGCAGCAGCAGGAATGTCCGTCCGGGGCTGCGAACCTTCCTGAGCAGAAGGCTGCCGGCCGCGGCACCAACACCCAGTCCTGTGAGGTAGATCGTCAGGAGCGTACCGAAGGTGAACGCCGAGGACTTCATCGCCACACCCAGCAATCGAAACCAGATGATCTCGAGCGACAACGCCTGGAATCCAGCAATGCCGTACAGCGCGATCCACGCGAGCACCGGCCAGCGCTCCCCTCCACCGACAGCGCTCACGCTCTCACCGCGCTCATCGTCCTCGTGATCTGCCGAGGCGAGCTCTCCGCGCGCCGCCGCCAGGGCGATCGGCAGCACGGCGATGACGGCAAGGG
>JACDDJ010000187.1:0-1035 GCA_013817065.1 Acidobacteriota bacterium | reverse complement strand
GGCGTTGAGTCCAGCCGCCAGGTGAACGCTACTCTCGAGGCCAAGCCACGGAAACAGCAGCCAGGTCGTGGCAAATGCGCCGGCAGCCGCGCCAAGCGTGTTGAAGCCGTAGAGCAGTCCGACTCGCCGTGCGGCCCCGGCAAGGCCGGAGGTCACCGCGCGACTCAGAACCGGCAACGAGATTCCCATCCAGAACGTAGGCCACAGCAGGCTCAGGAAAAGGATGGCCGCCGTCGCTGTCGTCGCCAGCGACGCAGGCCCGAGCCGCAGGTACATCCAGTCGTAGAACACCCATCGGCTGGCAAATCCAAAGGCGGCGACCGCCAGCTCGGCCCCGATGAACAGCAGGACGCATTGGAGCGTCGACAGGCGATCGGCCACGTGGCCGCCCACCAGGCTGCCAATGCCCAATCCGGCCATGAAGGCGGCGACGATGATGGTCGTCGAGTAGACGTCGGCGCCGATCGGCAGCACGAGAAGACGCTGCCAGACGATTTGATAGGTGAGCGCGGCAAAGCCTGAAATGAAGAAGGCGGACGATGAGAGTGTGAGGGAGAGCCGGCGCGACCCGATGTGCATCGCCGACTAGTATCGTCCACCTGCTTGCGCGAGGCGCAACGACATGGTTCCTCCACGGGTTCCTGGGAGCACCTCGGGGGTGCTCCCAGGAGGTGTTGCTAGCGACTGAGTGTGACGACCTGGCCAGAACCGTCCACAAGGTTGTTGCAATTCACGGTGCCATCCTGCAGATCCTCCGCGATGACGCCCACGGCGATACCGCACAAGTTGGCAGCAATCTGCACAGCCGCAGCGACGTTGACGTTGACGTCGGTCACATTGACGGTGACGTCATCGACGACCTGGCCGATCTGCACGTTTACCAACCCACCGCCAATCACGATTGGCCTCTGCGCCTCCGCCGTGGTTGCCATCGGGATAGCCAATGCGCTCGCGAACACCGTTGCCTTGAGTAGATTTGACATCATTGCTTTCGTCTCCTTGAGTGACCCTCGCAGGGTTGTGATCTATGAGTGC
>JACDDJ010000186.1 GCA_013817065.1 Acidobacteriota bacterium | reverse complement strand
ACCGGGTCCTCGATCGTGATGATCTTGTCTTCGACCGACTTGATCTCCGACAGCGCGCCATAGAGCGTCGTCGTCTTACCGCTCCCGGTCGGCCCGGTGACGAGCACCATCCCGTATGGCTCGGCGATGTACTTCCGAAAGCGCCGGAGCTCGTCTTCCGGAAAGCCGAGGATGTCGAGCCGAAGTTCCTTGAACTGCTCGCTGATCGACTCCTTGTCGAGGATACGGATGACCGAATCCTCGCCGTGGACGCTCGGCATGATCGAGACACGGAAGTCGATGGTCTTACCAGGCAGGCGCAACTTGAAGCGGCCGTCCTGCGGCACGCGCTTCTCGGCGATGTCGAGCTCTGCCATGACCTTGATGCGCGAGATGATCGTGCTGTGGAAGCGCTTGTCGATCGGCCGCATCGCCGGCTGCAGCACCCCGTCGATGCGGTACTTCACGTAGACCGCATCCTCCTGCGTCTCGATATGGATATCGCTCGCCCGCCGCTGGATGGCACTGAAGATCGTCGTGTCGACCAGGCGGATGACCGGGCTCTGATCGGCGGTCAGCTTCTCCATCGTCAGCTGATCATCGCCACCTTCGTCCTCGCGCAGGATCTGCATCTGGAAGCTCTCGGTCGCTTCCTCCAGCACGCGGGTCGAACTCTCGCTCTTCTTGAGCATCGCCTGGATCGCCGAGGCGGTGCCCACGGTGACTTTGATTGGCGTTCCGAGCAGGACGGTCAACTCGTCGATCATCGGCAAGTCGGTCGGGTCCGACACGACGATGACGAGGGTGTGCCCTTCACGGTGATAGGGCACGAAGCCGTAGCGGAGCATCAGGTCCGCTGGAATGGCGCGAAACAGCTCATGGTCGATGCTCGCCCGCGACAGGTCGACGTACTCGAGGCGGTAGCGCTCGGCCAGCCGTTGCGCCCGGCTCGCCTCGGCCGCCTTCTCGGCAGCGGAGGCTTCGGGAGCCTCGACGTAGAGGTCTTCGGCCGGCGCGGCCGGCCCGGCCGGCGTCGGAGTGGGATTACCGTTAGCCATTATTTGAAGACAGGATAGTCAAGTTCCAACTACCAACTCCAAGATCCAACTTCCAATACCAAGTCACGCGATTGCGTTCGACAGCTGAAAGAGCGGCATATACAGCGACAGCAACAGCCCCGCGATCACAATGCCCATGATGACGAGCAGTGCCGGCTCGATGATGGTAATAAAACGTCCGAGGTTCGTATCGATTTCTTCGTCGTAGAAGTCCGCCAGGCTGTTGAGCATTTCCTGCAGCGCACCGGTTTGCTCGCCGACCTCAACCATTTTAATCGCCACGTCGGGGAACGCCCCGCTGTCGTTCAAGGCAAGCGCCAATGCTCGCCCCTCCCTCACTTGCTGAGCCGCACTCACCAGTTCCTGTGCCATGTACCGGTTCTGAATGGACCGCGCCGCCACGTCAATGGCGTTGACCAGGGGAATCCCGCCGCCGAGCAGCGTCGCCAGGGTTCGCGCCGCCTGCGACGTGGCGAACTTCTGCGCAATTGGACCGAGCATCGGAACACCGAGTGTCCACCGATCGAAGCGCACCCGGTGGCCGGGTCTGCCCAGCCACGCCCAGAACCCCGCGACGGCCGCAATCATGCCCACCATCAGGAGCAGAAAGTACGACCCGGCAAACTCCGAAACCGCGACGATGATACGTGTCGACAGCGGCAGGTCTGCCCCGAACTGCTGATAGAACTCACCGAATTCCGGCACCACCTTGATCACGATGATCCCGACGACGATCAGTGACAGGGCCAGTAGGATCATCGGATACACGAGCGCCGAGATCGTCTTCCGCTTTACGCTGGAGATCACCTTTACGTAGGCGACATAGCGGCGGATAACCCCCTCCAGGCTGCCGCTCTTCTCGCCGGCCAGCAGCGACGCGGTATAGACACCCGGGAACAGGCTGCCGTGAGACTCGAACGCATCCGACAGAGAGGTGCCGCTTCGGACGCGATCATAAACATCGTCCAGGACGGACTTGAAGACCGGATTGGTCACGCGACGACGGAGAATCTCGAGCGACTGCACCAGCGGCATGCCGGCCTTCAGCAGCGTCGCCAGTTCCTGGTTGAAGACGAGAAATTCGCGGGTGGGGACGCGCCGGCGCTGCGGGAACCCAAGCGAAGCCAGGCCAAGGGCACCGGCGCGCTGAATCGCCAGGACGTAGAGCCCCTTCTCCTCGAATTCGCGGCGCAGTCGCGCCTCGTTGTCGGCTACGTAGATGCCTTCGATGATGTCTCCGCCCGGAGTGCCGAGCCTGCAGCGAAATTCCATCCCGCTACCGTGTCCGGCCTGTCGTTCCGGCGCAAAACATTGTGTACATGGACATTATCGGGAAGTTAATCCTGCCAATTATATATCAGCCCCGGGGCCGGAAATCTCGCCGGCGCTAAGGTTAGACAGTGTTCCCGGCGATTCGGCTGAGTGAAAAAAAGGGGACCGTGTGACGACGGTCCCCTTTTTACAACGCTGACAATCAGCAGCCGCGCCGGTGCGCGCGCGGCTACTTGCTGAGGCCGGCGATCGAAAGAATTCGCGATACGTAGTTGCGGGTCTCGCGGTACGGAGGGATTCCGTTGAACTTCTTCACGGCACCTTCGCCGGCATTGTAGGCCGCCAGCGCCATGTCGATCGCCCCGTCCATCCGGTCGATCAGCCCTTTGAGATGCTTGACCCCGGCGCCAATGTTTGCGGTGGGATCGTAGGGGTTCCGCACCTTGTATTGCCGTGCGGTCGAGGGCATCAACTGCATCAGCCCCATGGCCCCCTTGTGGGATCTCGCGCCCGGACGGTAGTTGGATTCGACCTGAATCAGCGCCCTGACGAGCATCGGATCGACCCCGTGAGCCTGGGACATGGCGGCAATGATCTCGCCATACGGTGTGCCTTGCAGCAGCGCTGGATCCGCTGGAACGACGGCAGCCTGGAGATCATTTGCCGGCTCGGGTTTGGGCTCCTCATATGGAACCTCGTCGCCGACGATCTTTTCAATGATCGACTTGTCGCAGGTGACTTCCCCGCCACTTCTCATGGTGAGGATGATCGAGTCACCCTCGATGCGGTGGCTCTTCACCGACAGGGTCTTCCCCGAGCTGAGGTATACGATTTCGGCCGAGGCGGGCACCGCGGTGACCGCTAAGGCAAGGATCGACGCCGGAACGAAAAGGGTCCTAAAGTTCATGGGTCGAGAGCGATCCTACCATCTCAAGCCAGTCGTGTCCAGAATCGCTACAGTCGAGCTTCTCTGGACGTGCCGCTGAGATGTATGAGCGTCGGACGCAACCGCCGCGCCCAACGCGATCCGTGGGACGGTTACTTCGGCTCGACGAACGCGTGGAAGATGCGAATGCCCAGTTCACGACTGTCGTTGCCACTGCCGGAGAACGTTCGATCGACTTCGATCGTGATCTCCGCCATGTTATCGGCACCGAACTGCGCCGCCGTGATAGGAAACGTCGTCAGGGTCGGCTCCTTCGACGTTGCCGCGAATGTCCCGACCGACTGGCCGCCGACTTTGACGACGACCTGCTGGGGCGGGTTGAAGAGGTCCGTCCTGGCGTCCCATTCGAGGTAGAAGGTCGCATCCCGCTTGGGATTGGTCAGCGAAATGACCGCTTCCTTCTTGGTCCACTGCCATTCCCTCGTTGGGTCGGTGGAATCGACCTCCGCCGAATGCCAGCCCCTGTTGATGTCGTAGATCAGGAAGATGTTCTCGGATTGCGGTAAAAGGTTGATCTTGCCGACGAGGTACTCGCTTCTGGAGACCTGGGGCGCTTCGAGGGCGAGGCGCTTGCCGGTGGCGGGGTTGTAGAGGCCGATCCGGAGGTTTGCCTCGCCGATGTAGGGGTAGTTTGGAACGAAAATGGTGCGGGTATATTCGACCGTCTGCCCGGGCTTCCACTGTGAGGTTGGTATCGAGGGAGCGTGATCGTCCTGCCAGAGCTTCTCGCCGTCCGGTTCAATGGCGTGAAGAAACACCAGGTAGTCCGCATCGAACGATGCGTTCTGCGCAACATCGAATTTGTAGGTGATCCTCAGCGGGCTGCCAATCGCAGCTCTTTCTTTGTTCAGAGTAACGGTCGGCTTTGCGAGGGGCGGTTCGGCCTGTTCTTTCCCGCCGCAGGCAGCGACGGCGAGCAACACGACACACACGAGAGAGCCAGCGATTGTTTTCATGAGGCCGCGCGATCGTACCGCAGTTGTTGGACCCTCTGCAATATGGTAGTTTGCGAGCAACGATGACACTCGAAGCGCTGGGGATGGTTGAAACCAAGGGCCTGATCGGGGCGGTGGAGGCGGCCGATGCGATGGTCAAAGCCGCCAACGTCGTGCTGATCGGCAAGGAGATGATCGGCGCCGGATACGTGACCGTCATGGTCCGCGGTGACGTGGGTGCAGTCAAGGCTGCCACCGATGCAGGGGCGGCGGCGGCGCGCCGCGTCGTCGAGCTGGTCTCAGTTCACGTGATCGCCCGGCCCCATCAGGAAGTCGAAAAGATCCTGCCCAAGACCAAGGACGCGAAAGCGTCGTAACCGGCCCGGCGGTACATGGCTCAGTCCGCGGCATCCACCGATCGCGATCTCGCCTCGATCGCCGACGCCCGTAATCTCGTGCGCCGTGCCAAGGCGGCTGCGCCCGTCCTGGCCGAACTCACCCAACAGCAGATAGACGGAATCGTCGATGCGATGGCCGCGGCGGTCACGCCACACGCCGAAGCCCTTGCCCGACTAGCCTGTGACGAGACCGGCTACGGTGTCGTCGCCGACAAGGTTCAGAAGAACCTGTTTGCGTCGCAGAAGATTTATAACTTCATACGGCCGATGAAGACCGTCGGCGTCGTGAACCGCCTCGAAGACCGCAAGATCGTAGAGATCGCGGAACCCTTCGGCGTCGTGGCCGCGATCGTCCCGACGACGAACCCCACCTCGACCGCCATCTACAAGATCCTGATCGCAATGAAGGCGCGTTGTCCCATAGTCATCAGCCCGCATCCCTCGGCCGTCCGGTGCATCACGCGCACCGCCGAGATCATGCAGGAGGCTGCGCGCAAGGCCGGTGCACCTGACGGCGCGATCAACTGGATGACCCAGGTGACGCTCGAGGGTACGCAGGAATTGATGAAAGCGCGCGAGACCGCCGTGATTCTGGCAACCGGCGGGATGGGCCTGGTTCGGGCGGCGTATAGCGCCGGTAAGCCTGCCTACGGCGTCGGTCCGGGGAACGCCCCCGCCTACATCGAGCGCACGGCGGATGTCACCAAAGCGGTCCGCGACATCGTCACCGGCAAGACGTTCGATAACGGTCTGCTCTGTTCGTCCGAGAACTCCGTCGTCGTCGACGCCACGCTTGTCGACGAAGTCAAACGGCAATTCGTCGCCAACGGGGCGCACTTTCTGTCAGCCGCCGAAATCGAAGTCCTGGGCAAGGCCCTTGTGACGCCCCAGCGCCTGCCAAACCCGGCCTTTGTCGGAAAGCCGGCAACGTACATTGCGCAGCAGGTCGGCATTGCGGTCGCGCCGGGGACGCGGGTGTTGATCGCTGAACTGCAGGGCGTTGGACGCGACTACCCCTTGTCGATCGAGAAGCTCTGCCCCGTCCTCTCCTTTTACGTGGTCCAGGATTGGAAGGAAGGCTGCGAGCGCTGCATGCAGATCCTCCGCTACGGCGGCATGGGGCACACGATGTCCATCCACTCGAGGAACGACGACGTCATTCTGCAGTTCGGGTTGAAAAAGCCCGCTTTCCGGATTGTCGTCAACACGCCCACGACGCTTGGATCGATCGGGCTGACGACCAGCCTGGATCCTTCGATGACGCTCGGATGCGGCGGCTGGGGAGGCAACATTACGTCCGACAACATCTCGCCGAAGCATCTGTTGAATATCAAGCGGCTCGCCTATGAGACTTCGCCGGCGCCAGTGCGACCGCGCACGGAAGAACCGACCGGTCAGGGCGAGACGATGGGAGCGCGACAGGCAGGGTCCCTGCCGAAGGCACCCGCGGCGCCGCGGGAGACCGGGATTGCGGCGGAGTCTCTCGCCCGCCGGATCGACCAGTTCCTCGCGTCCCGAGGCTACACGCCCCCGGTTGTTGCTGCGCCGAAGGGGCTGACGGCGCCCATCGAGACGTTGGTCCTTACCGGATCGTCGTCGAAGCCGCTGGCCCCGGCGCCGAGTCCCGAAAGACCGGTCGAATTCGTATGCGAAGACGACGTCAGGCAGGCGGTGCGGCAGGGACGAAAGATTGTCGTCGGTGAGCGAACGATTGTCACTCCCGCGGCCAGGGATCTAGCTGAGCAGCACCGCGTTTTCACGCAAGCCTCTCTGCCGCGCGGCTAGCCAGAAACTGGTCGGCAGGCGGGGTGCCGGATCAGTTGAAAGGACGGCTGTTTACGTCCAATTTTCGCCTTACTGTTGAGTCTATTGGGGTTAGAGTTGACCCAGCGAACCCTGGGTGGTATTCTTCCCGCCCCAGCAATTGTTTCATGGCTCCGTCGTCGGCGGAGCCGCAAGCCGCTTCGTTCATGTCTTCGAGGCGGGTAACTCAACGGGGTACTACCATTGCACAGCCATGGCCTGTGCGTTGTGTAAGGCCCTCGCGGGAGTAATGAATGATTTTGCGAACCTGGCTGCCGGTGCTGGCGGCTGCTGCAATCGTGACCGCCGGTTGCGGGGGCAACCCGAAGCCGCAGAAAGCCCCGGCCCCTGCGCCGGTGCAAGAACCCGTCTCCACGCCGACTCCTACCCCGCCGCCGGCTGACCCCGTCACCGTATTAATTGAAGCGTCGCGCAAGCACTTCGAAGCTGGCGAGCGTGAGTTGAAGCTGGGCCACCTCGAAGGCGCTCGAACCGAGTTCGATCGATCGGTCGACGTCCTGCTCGAATCCCCATACGGCGCCCGCAGCGACTCCCGGATGCGCGAGCACTTCGACCGCTTGATCGATCGGATCAATGCGCATGAAGTGACCGCGCTCGCCCAGGGTGACGGCTTTTCGGAGAAAAAGTACGAGCCCGCCTCGATCGACGAACTGCTTAAGATCGCGACCTTCGCGACGCCGCCGGCGGACGCCGAGACGACCAAGGCGGTGAAGGACGACCTCGCGAGGACCGCCCACGACATCGACATTCCCCAGAACGACCGCGTGCTTTCCGCCGTGGAGTTGCTGCAGGGCCGGCTTCACGACTACGTGCAGGAGAGCCTGGTGCGTGGCGCCAAGTATCTGCCGATGATCCAGAACGTGTTCCGCGCCGAGGGACTCCCGTTGGACCTGGCGTTCATCCCGATCATCGAGAGCGGGTTCAAGACCAACGCTCTCTCCCGCGCCAGCGCCAAGGGGCCATGGCAGTTCATGATCCCCACCGCCAAGGACCACGGGCTGAAGACGGACTGGTTCATTGACGAGCGCTCGGATTTTGAGAAGTCCACCGTTGCGGCCGCCAAGTATTTGAAGATGCTGGCGAAGATGTTCGACAACGACTGGCACCTGGTGCTCGCCGCTTATAACGGCGGGCAGGGGCGGGTGCAGCGCGCCATTCAGCGGGCCGGCACGGAGAACTTCTGGTCGCTGACCGAGACGCAGAAGTTCCTGCCCAAAGAGACCCGTGAGTACGTGCCACTCATCCTGGCTGCCATGGTCGTGGGCCGCAACCCCGCGCAATACGGCTTCGAGTTGGTCACGGCAGACGCGCTCGCCTACGACAAGGTGCCGGTACCGAAACCGATCGACCTCCGGCGCGTCGCTGAATGGACCGGCGCGTCGCTCGACGAAATCCAGTCCCTCAACCCCGAGCTGCGCCGCGGCATCACCCCGATCCGTTACAACGATTACGAGATCAAGGTGCCGGCCGGTACCGGTGAGCAGTTCCGCACACGCCTGGCATC
>JACDDJ010000807.1 GCA_013817065.1 Acidobacteriota bacterium | reverse complement strand
GGGTGAGCGCGCCAACCTCAATGGCCTGGATGCCTACGTGGGAACTTACCAGGGCGCCATGGAAGGCATCGGCAACATCGTCACGGTCGCGGCTCACGTTGTTCACAACCGCAATGTCTACATGTTCGCGGGCCTTGCTCCACCGAACCAGTTCCAGGGCGCGCAACAGCAGTTCGTCTCGAGCATCCGTTCTTTCCGCGAGCTGAGCCAGGCCGAAGCGGCCAGGATTCGTCCGAACCGCGTCGACATCTACACCGTCCGCAATGGCGACACGTGGGAATCGCTGGCGTCGCGCACCGGGAATGTGGTGAAGCCGTCGACGCTGGCGATCATGAACAACTACGAACCGAACCAGCCACCGCGCACCGGGGACCGGATCCGCATCGTCGTCGAAGGGTAGAGGACCGCCGGCAATGCAATAATCCGCGTATGCGAAAGCTCGCGCGGAAGCTCGTCGCGATACCGGCAGTGCTGTTCGCGGTCGGCGCCTACGTTTACCTCACAACTCCCGACGTCCGCGCTCTCAAGATCGAGAATCCAAAGTCGACAGCGTTCATGGACCTGCGTGCCCGCGAGGCGCGCGCCAAAGGTGAGGAACCTCGCCGCAACCACCGGTGGGTCACCTACCGCCGTATTTCCCCTCAGCTGGTACGCGCGGTCCTCGTCACAGAAGACAGCGCGTTCTGGAAGCACGACGGTCTGGACTACCAGCAGATCAAGGAATCGCTGGAAGTGAATCTCGAACGCGGCGAGTTCGCGCGCGGCGCGAGCACGATCACTCAACAGCTCGCAAAAAACCTTTATCTCTCTCCGTCGAAGAACCCACTGAGGAAACTGCGCGAGTTGATTATCGCGAGGCGTCTGGAGGCGGAGCTCCCGAAGCAGCGGATCCTCGAGATCTACTTGAACGTCATCGAGTGGGGCAACGGGATCTACGGTGCGGAGGCGGCCGCGCGAACGTATTTCGGTAAGCCGGCCGCGCGACTGAACTCGTCGGAGAGCGCGCTTCTTGCGGCCGCGATAGCCAATCCCCGCCTGATGAACCCTGGCTCGCCGACCGCCCGCCTGCTCCGGCGTCAGCAAATGGTCATGCGGCGTATGGGGGCCGTCGAGCCACCCCCGGTGCTCGCCTCCACGCCCGGCGACCCGGTTGATGCGGACGCCGTGATCCCGGCCCTGGACCCGATACCAGCACTTCCACCCCAGGGCGCGCCTATCGTCTTGCCGGGAACCGTCGTGCCAGCGCCGAAAAAGCCTGGGGGGGGCGGCGGCAGCGGCCGCCCGTAATCGTGGCCGCACCACCCTTCCTGTTCACCTTGACACTTTCCCACGCAACTCTTTAGAGTAGGCCTACGTTTCAGCATTTCAGCTCCCCACTGAAGCGACAAGGACGCTTGTCGGCGGAATTCTCGTGCCTCCGCCAGGCGTGTGTGTCGGCATGATCAATTACACAGAGCGCATTGCGCTTCTGATGAAGGACGTCGTCGCGCGTACGCCGCGGCTGTCATTCATCGATCTGAATCAAGTCATCGTCTTCGCGCGCTTTGGGCGCTCGGATGCTGACGGGGCCTTTGCCACGTGCCACTGCTTGACGCTGCCGGAGAGCGAGCCCGGTTACTTCTTCTGGAAGGACCGCGAAACCGGTCAGCTGACGCGGCGCTCGCCGTGGTTCGTCACCAAGTCACCGCAGGTGAAGCTCGGGACCACGAGAATCAACTACCTCGTCTCTTTCGTGTTGCCGCGCTTCAGCGATCAGACGATGGCGGGATCACGCAAGGCGGATCTCTATGAGCGGACCGATCCGTGGATCGCGAAACTGGATACGATCATTCACGAGCTCTATCACATCGATCCGACGGCGACCGGCATTCGCGCGATCGAGAACGCGGATGGCAGCCGCTCCTATAAATCACACGGCCCGCTCTTCTATGAGAACGTCGCCGAGATGGTGCAGGCGTATGTGGCCAGCGGGCCGGATCCGGCGCTCTACGAGTTCCTCAAGTACGACTTCGCAGGGTTGACCGAGATGTACGGCGGCGTGCTGGGGACGACGTTCAGGAATTTCCCTTCGTTCCCGCAGCGCTATATGGAGACGGTTGATCTGCCGGCGGCCGATCCCTGTGTCCGGGTCGAACCGTTGAAGCTGCCCTCGCAGCCGGTGGTTTACACGGAGAGGGACCTGCACATCCGCCAGTTCACTGGCGACAGGTCCCGCCGGCTCACTGGCGCCGCGT
>JACDDJ010000806.1 GCA_013817065.1 Acidobacteriota bacterium | reverse complement strand
TGATTCGATCGCCCGTCTTCAGGCCGCTGCGAACGACGTATTCGTTGGCGACGAGCTCGCCGACCTCGATGGGGCGCTGGCGCGCGACCAGCCCCTTGTCGGTCTGCTCGGCGACGTAACAGAAATAGAGTCCGTTGATTCTGAGGACGGCGGTGATCGGCACCGTCAGACCCGGTGTGTTGTTCCAGACAATGCGAGCGCGCGCGAACTGCTGCGCGCGCATTGCCGGCGGTGCATCACGCAGCACGCTCTTGATCAGGACCGTCTGTGTGCGATCGTCGACGCGGGGCGCCACGAACGTGATCGGGTTGGTGACAACCGCCTTACCGTCGGCGTCCAGCATCTGGACCGGAAGGCCGATCTTCAGATTGGGCGTCCGGTTCAACGGCACCTGGATGTCCGCGACGAGTTCCGAGTTGTCGTCGATCGTCGTGATGACCGTTGTGGGCGTCACACGATCGCCGACACGAAGGGTGATGTCGCCGACGACCCCGGCCTGCGGGGAATTGACGCGGTAGTAATCGAGTTCGACGCGTCCTTCGCTGACCTGGGCGTCCACCGCGGCCATCCGGGCCTCGGCGGTTCGCAATGAGTTCTGCGCCTGGTCGAATTCCTGACGGCTGATCGCGCCGGCGCCGACCAGCGACTCCAGCCTCTTCACCTGTGCGCGCCAGTAGGTGAGGTCCGCTTCGATGCCGGCGCGGCTGGCCTCGGTGCTGCGCACGGCGGCCTGCTGCTTCTCGGCATTGATCTGGACCAGCACCGTGCCGCGACGAACCCGATCGCCTGGCTTGACAAAGATTCGCGTCACGACGCCGTCGATCTCGGGCTGTATGGTCGCGGAGTTCTGCGATCTGAGCTGCGCGATGAACTCGGAGGCCTGCTCGACCGGTTTGGGCTGCAGCGTGACCATGGGTACGGTCGCTGGAGGTGGAGCCGCCGCAGCCGCGGGGGCGGCGCCGCGGTTGCAGCCCGTCGCGCTCAGGCACAGGAACAGGTAGAGGGAAACGGAGAGGGTCTTTGCGGTAGGCATGACTGCAAATCACTGAGACGCGGACAGGACCGATCAGGTCTCGGCAAAAAGAAAAGGCCACGCGTGCGTGGCCTCGGGAGTTCCAGAGCGTCGAGGGTCGACAGCATCGGGGTGGATCCGTGCTGGGGAGTCCGTTGCGCTTTAGACGCCCGCGAACTTTCTCTCCTGGAAGCACTCGCGGCAGAGAACCGGTCGTCCCTGCGTGGGCCTGAACGGCACGGTGGTTTCCTTGCCGCACGAGGAGCAGTTGGTAGTCGTCTCGACCCGCTCGCGTGCCATCCCACCGCCGCCGGCTGGTCGCGCGGCGCGCTTGGCCTTGCAGCCCTTGCAGCGCTTCGGTTCGTTCTTGAAATTTTTGTCGGCGAAAAAGTGCTGTTCCCCGGCCGTCCACACGAACTCAGCGCCGCAGTCCACGCAATTCAGGTTCTTGTCCTGGAACTCCATTGGCTCCTACCTCTCACCCTCGCCGACGTGCCCGCCCTTTTGCGGGCGAAAAGACGCCCGGCGCAGTGATTAGCGCCGGGCCGTCTGTCGTGCTTACTCGACTTCGCGACGCATCTTCTTGCGCGTCCGCTTGCGTGCCAGCGCCTGCTTTGCGCGGCGCCGGTCGCCCGGCTTCAGGTAGAAGGAGTGCTTCTTGATATCCTTGATGATATCTTCCTGCTGCACTTTGCGTTTGAAACGGCGAAGCGCACTCTCGATCGATTCGCCTTCCTGGATTTTTACTTCTGCCAAGCTTGAATACACCCCCTTCGGTGGCCTTCTGCGCGAACATCTGGCGACCCAGTCTGCCCTGCAGACTGAGGTGCAGTGCCACTTCCCGGGCCCGTAGAGTTCGACGGAATATGCTAGGCTATCACAGGTAAACGCGGATTATTTGGAGCAAAACTCCATGCGCGTTACGGCGCCCGCGTCAGTCGATTCCAGTCTCGTGCTCCCCACAAATCACCCGGTTCCCAGGCAATTACCAATGCCCAGCCTCCAGCTCCCAACGGCGAGGAATGTGGTGTTTGGACGTTGGCAGTTGGAAGGCGCGCGCCGCGAGGAGCGCGCCGGATGAAGGTCCTCGTGGTCGGCAGCGGCGGCCGGGAGCACGCATTGGCTTGGAAACTCTCCCGCGAAGCCAGCGTGACGGAAGTCCTTTGCGCACCTGGCAATGCGGGGATCGGGGCGGTGGCCCGCCTGGTCCCTGTGCAGGCCGGCG
>JACDDJ010000185.1 GCA_013817065.1 Acidobacteriota bacterium | reverse complement strand
CAAATCGGCCCCGGAAAATTGGCGGCGTACGACCCGGATGATCTGCTGTTCGTGAACGTCAACACGCCGCATGGTTACGCGCAGGCCCGACAGGTACTCGATGGGCTGGGATGCCCGATGCTATCACGGATAACTGAGCACACATGATCCTCCCGATCCATCGATTGGTACGCGCTCGCATGACTGAAACGGTAGCGCGTCTGTACGACATCCCGGCGGCAGATCCGGCCCTTGCCGACATCCCCGTCGAGCTCGCGCCGAATCGCACGATGGGCGACTTCGCGGTGCCGCTGGCCTTCACCCTGGCGCGCCGGCTGCGCAAGGCGCCGCGCGCCATTGCCCAGGAGATCGTCGCTGCGCTCGGCAGCGTCGAGGGCTTCTCGCGCATCGAAGCGACGCCGAATGGCTATGTGAATTTCTTCGTCGACCGCGCCACCCTCGCCACCCGCTGGCTGCGCGACGAGCGCGACATCGCCGCCGCGGGCTCCGGCAAGGCGATCGTCGAACACACCGCGATCAATCCGAACAAGGCGGCGCATATCGGCCACCTCCGCAACGCCGCCCTCGGCGACGCGCTCGGCCGCCTGCTCCGCTTCCTGGGCCGCGACGTCGAGATCCAGAACTACATCGATGACACCGGCGTACAGGTCGCGGACGTTGCGGTCGGGTTCCGCGAGATCGAACGCAAGACACTCGCGGAGGTCCGCGAGATCGCCGCGACCGCCCGGTTCGACTACTACTGCTGGGACCTGTATGCGCAGGTCACCGAGTGGTATGCCGGTGACAAGGATCGGTTGAAGATCCGATCGACAGCGCTCCACGACATCGAGCATGGCGGCAACGACACCGCGGAACTCGCTCACTTCATTGCCGACCACATCGTGCGCTGCCACGTGCAAACGATGGCGCGCATGAATATCGGCTATGACCTGCTGACGTGGGAAGGCGACATCCTGCGGCTCCAGTTCTGGGCGCACGCCTTCGAGTATCTGAAGAAGACGGGATCGGTCTACCTCCAGCCCGAAGGCAAGCTGAAAGGCTGCTGGGTCATGAAGATCGAGGACGACCCCACCGGCGAGGCCTCCCCCGATGCGGCGGCAGCGGACGCCGACAAGGCGGACGCCAACACCGATGACAAGAAGGAAGACGAGCAGAAAGAGAAGGTCATCGTCCGTTCCGATGGCACGGTCACGTATGTCGGCAAGGACATGGCGTACCAGCTCTGGAAGTTCGGGCTGCTCGGGAAGGACTTCCACTACCGGCTCTTCGAGGATGGCCATCCGCCGCTGTGGTCCACGACCTCGCTGGTAGACGCCGCCTCGCCGAATCCGCCATTCTTCGGACGCGCGTCGTGGGTCTGTAATGTCATCGACACCCGCCAGTCCTACCTCCAGAAGCTGCTCAAGCAGGCCCTGGCGGCACTGGGGTATCACGAACAGGCGGCTAGCTCGATCCACTATTCCTACGAGATGGTCGCGCTCTCGCACCAGACCGCGCGCGAGCTTGGTTACGACACCTCCGAAGTGTCGGACCGTCCATTCGTCGAGGTGTCAGGACGGAAGGGTCTCGGGGTCAAGGCGGACGACCTGCTCGATCGGCTGCGCGATAAGGCGGCGGTCGAAGTCGCGAAACGCAACGCGGAGCTGCCCGAGGCCGACGCGCGGCAGATCGCCGAAGCGATCGCCACGGCCGCCGTCCGCTACTTCATGGTGAAGTTCTCACGCGGCAAGATCATCATTTTTGACATCGACGAGGCCCTGAGTTTCGAGGGTGAGAGCGGTCCCTACCTGCAATACGCCGCCGTCCGGGCAAACAACATCTTCCACAAGCTCAAGGACCGTCACGGCATCGACGAAGCTGGCGTGATCGCCGCCGTCGGAGGCGCCCCGAGCACAGTGCTCGACGCCTCGGACGAAGAGGCGAACGATCTCTGGAACCTGATGCTCGAATCGGCGCGGCTGGATGACGTGGTGGATCAGTCGGTGCGGACGCTCGAGCTCTCGGTGCTCGCCAAGTATGCGTTTTCCCTGGCGCAGACCTTCAACGGCTTCTACCACAAGTATTCGATTCTCAACGAAGAGCGAGAGGACGCACGCCTCTGGCGCGCCGCCGCGGTGGCGTATTACCGCCGCCAGCTCACCAGGGCACTGGAGCTGATGGGATGCTCGGTGCCGGCGAAAATGTGATGAGACCAATCATCGGCATCAGCCGCTGCAGCAGGCTCGACGATTACCTCGCCTCGATCGAACAGGCCGGCGGGCGTCCGCGCGTGCTCGAAGTCAGTGAGAGCGCGACGAAGGTCCTGTCAGAAATCCACGGTCTGCTGCTCACCGGCGGCGGCGACGTCGACCCGGTGTTCTACGGCGAGGATCGTCACCCCTCTACCGAGGATGCAGAGCCCGGACGCGACGAGTTCGAGATGGATCTCGCGCGGCGGGCGGTGGATTCCGGTGTGCCGCTGCTCGCGATCTGCCGTGGCGCGCAGGTGTTGAATGTCGCCGCCGGCGGAACGCTCGTGCAGGACATCCCTACCGAAATCACGACCGAGTTGTCGCACACGGTCGGGCAGCCCAAAGACACGATTGCGCACGACGTCGCGGTAGCGCCGGGCTCGAAACTTCACAGGATCCTCGGCGATGCCGTGACGAGCGCCCATACCTGCCGTGTCAACAGCCGGCATCACCAGTCGGTCGGCAAGCTGGGAAAGGATCTGGCCGCGTCGGCCACCGCGCCGGACGGCGTCATCGAAGCGATCGAGGCGCCCGCTGCCGAGTTCTGCGTCGGCGTCCAGTGGCACCCGGAGAATTTCTGGAGGAGCGGCGAGTTTCGCGGCCTGTTCGAGGCCTTCGTCGCTATCGCGCGAACACGCCTAACGTCTCAACATGAGGCGTATTCGGAAACAGATCAAAGCCGCGAAGGCTGACCAGCCTGTAGCCACCGTCGATCAGCCGCCGCGCATCGCGCGCCATCGTCGGTGGGTCGCACGATACGTAGACGATCCTGGCGGCGCCTGACCGGGCGATGGCGTCACCCGCTTCCTTCGACAGGCCGGTCCGCGGCGGATCGATCACCATGTTCGCGACTGGATCCGTGAAGGGCCGCGCCAGAAACAGCTCGACGCTCGAGCGCGCGACGCGAAGCTGGTCGTAGAACGGTACGGCGTTCCGAATCAGGTCCTTGCCGCTCCCCGGATCCCCTTCAACGGCGGTGATTCCCGTGTGACCCGAGGCCGCCAGCGCTACGGCGAAGAGCCCGACACCGGCATACAGATCGACCGTCGCACCGGGCTGCACGCTGTCGAGCACCGCAGTCGTCAGCGCCGGCAGCAAAGCACGGTTGCCCTGGAAGAAGGATTGCGGGTGCCGCCGGAGCCACCCATCAGTCGTCCGGCCGGCCGTCAACGCGGCCAGCGGATCACTGACGATTGGATCGCCCGCCGAATAGAACACGCTCTCGGTAGTGCGAGCGGTCAAGCCAACGAGGCCCGCAGCCGCGATGGCGCGATCGAACGCGTCGGCGGAAGGCCGGGCCGCGCGGATGTCCAGGTGAAGGGCCCGCTGGTCAGCTGCCATGTTCTCCGACAGCTCCACCGCTATCGTCGCGATGCCCTGCGCCTGCAGCGCTGCCACGGCGTCCTCGACCGCATCGATCGAGGCATCGAGCAGCTGCGCCGTCTGGCGCGCATCGCACCGCTCACGCGTGCCCTCGCGATAGAAACCTGGCCGCCCGTCACGAACATGGAACCGGGCGCGCATGCGATAGCCGCGCTCGGTGGAGGGAACGACATCGATCTCCCCCTCGACTGGAATGCGGCCAATCCGGGTGTAGGCGTCCCGGATGATCTCGCTCTTCAGCTGCACCTGCCGCGGGTAAGCGATGTGCGAGTAGAGTGATCCACCGCAACCGGGATCCCCGGACGGCTGACGCCGGTCGCTCGATCCTTCGATAACGCGGACGGTGTCAGCAAAGGCGACGCGCTTCTCGGCACGGGTGACCAACGCCGCAACTCGTTCGCCGGGGATCGCTCCGGCAACAAGCAGCACCTCCCCATCGTGACGCGCGATCATGCGGCCACCCGAAGCCGGCTTCTCAATGACGACTTCGACTTCCTGTCCCGGCGCTACAGCCATGGATCACTCATAGGAGAGCACCGGGAGATTGAGGGACTCGCGCAACAGTCGATCGAAAGCCAGCGCCCGCGCCCTCTCGCGCGACTCCGCTGTCATGCGGCCGACAAAGCCTGCCAGCTCCGAGTCTGCTTCTCGCCGCAGCGTGTCGGCGGTAGTGGCTGTCACACCCTTGCGAGCCGCAGCCATCAGTTCCGCATCGAGTTCGGCGAGGCGGGCGATGCAGCGAGCACGTGCCTCGCCACGAGCGTTCTTCGCGTTCTCGGCCAGGCGGTCCAGCTCAGAGGTCACGCGGGCGATGAGTCCATTGAACCCAGGTGTGTCCCCGTCGACCTTGGCCACCAGCAGCCTCGACAGGCTCCGCGAGATGTGTGCGGCGAGTGAGCCCTTCCGCCCGGTGGTCCCCCACTCCTCGGTTCCCGTGCCGTCTTCGGAAACCCGGGACGCGCCCGCGCCGATGGCGCGCCGCCATGCATCGAACGACTCGAGCACGTCGGCCTCGCAGAACTCGATCCGCAAGGGTCGCCGTCGGCCGGCCTTCGCGCTGGCGCGCTCCACGCAGCGATCGATCCCCTGGAACGCGACCTTCAGCGGAACGCCCTGGCTGGCCCAGCCTCGCACGGTCTCGAACGCGGGCCCGACGATCCGTATCAGGTGGCCGCCGTTCTTCCGGCACAGATACGACTCGATCTGGCGACAGTAATCAGGAAGTTCTTCCATCCCCGAGGGCATCATGATGAGCGCTTGCGGGCCCAGATCATCCGCAGACCCTGCAGGGTGAGATCTTTCTCGACTCGCTGGATCGCGGTCGTCTCACCCGCGAGCACGTCCGCCATTCCGCCGGTGGCCACGCACAGCGCCCGGTCGCCATCTTCAAGCTCCGCGCGCATCCTGGCGACGATGCCGTCGACAAGCGACACGTAACCGAAGAAGAGCCCCGACTGCATCGAAGTGACAGTGGTCTGGCCGATTACTGACGGAGGCTTCCTCACGTCGACGCGCGGCAGTCGCGCGGCGCGCTGGAAGAGTGCGTCGGCCGAAATTCCGATGCCGGGGCAGATCACGCCGCCGAGGTACTCACCAGCCTTGGAGATCGCATCGAAGGTCGTCGCCGTGCCGAAGTCGACGACGATCACCGGCATAGAGGTGGCGCGGCCAAAGGTCTCGTAAGCGGCGACGCCGTTGACCACGCGGTCGGCCCCGACATCGGTGGGCGGGTGATACAGCACCGGCATCCCTGTATTCGCCGGATCGACCGTCAGCGGGCGCTTCTCGAAATACCGCTCGCACATCTCTTCCATCGTGCCGGTCAATGGCGGCACGACCGACGAGAGGATAATGCCGTCGACCCGCGCCAGGTCGATGCGGCTCCGCTCGAACAGATGCGTGATCAGAATGCCGAGTTCGTCCGCGGTCCGCTCGCGCATCGTGACCAGGCGCCAGCTCTCCGTCAGACGTTCGCCCTCGAAGACGCCGAGGACGATATTGCTGTTACCGACGTCGATTGCGAGCAGCATCCAGCAAGTTTAGCCCGGCAGGACCTCGCGCAGGGTCACGAGCAGCGTTTCGGCGCTGTACGGTTTCGCCAGCAGCGCTCGCGGTCAGCCCCAATGAACGACTCCCGAGACGATCCGCTCGACCACGGCGCCTCGCCGCACCAGTAGCGCGCCATCTGTGTCGATCCCGGCCGTCAACCCGGTACGGCGCCCAGCAATCGTTTCCCACTCGACCCGTGTGCCGCGTGAGGAGGGTGAAAGCTCGGCCCAGCGGCCGAGGACGCGTTCGCGCTGTCCGCTCAACAGGTCGTGCATGCGCTCAGCAAGCCCCGCGAGGCATTCTGCAAACATTGCCCCCGGCGATACCGGCCGGCCAAGCTCCGCTTCAAGCGACGTCGCGGAAGCCGAAATATCAGGCGGATACGCGGTTCGTAGGATATTGATGCCGAAGCCGAGCACCACGTGCTGGAGCCCGTCGGCACCGCTGGTCCCCTCAGCGAGGATACCGGCCAGCTTGCGCCGACGGCCGAGCCCGGCGTCAATGACGATGTCGTTTGGCCACTTGATCTCGGCAGGTAGGCTGGTGAGCGCGCGAAGAGACTCTGCGATTGCGACGCCGCCGGCAAGCGTCAGAAGCGGCGCGGCGGCCGTGTTGCGAATGACAACCGAAGCATAGAGTCCCGCGCCCGGAGGCGAGAACCAGGTGCGGCCGAAGCGTCCGCGGCCGGCGTGCTGCGCTTCCGCAACGACCGTGGTTCCCTCCGGCGCGCCATCGTCCGCAAGCCGTCCGGCCTCGTCGTTGGTCGACCCAATATCCTGGAAGTAGAGCAGGCGAGCACCGAAGTGACCGCGCCGGGAAGATGTCGCATGGAGAGCGGCCGCGAACTCCGCCGGGATCGCGTCAGGCATCCGGTTCGAGTTCGAAACTCAGGTCGGCCGCGGGTGCCGAGTGCGTCAGTGCGCCCACCGAGACATAATCCGCGCCGGTGGATGCGAGCTCGGGAATCCGCTCCAGGGTGACGCCGCCGGAGATCTCAACCTTCGCACGGCGGTTAATCCGTCGAACGGCTTCACGCACCTCGTCGATCGGCAGATTGTCGACGAGAATGACGTCGGCCCCGGCGGCGAGCGCTTCGTCCACCTGCTCGAGGCTCTGCGCCTCGATCTCGATCGGCAGTTCGTGCCGTGCGGCACGCATCCGCTCCATCGCGCGCGACACACCGCCGGCGAGCCGGATATGGTTGTCCTTGATCAGGATCGCATCGTCCAAACCTGCGCGGTGATTGCTGGCACCACCGGCGCGCACCGCGTACTTCTCGAGGGCACGCAACGTCGGCGTTGTCTTCCGAGTGTCGAGGATCGTGATGCGTCCGCCGGCTGCCTGGACGAACCGCTGCGCGAGCGTCGCGATCCCCGACAGCCGCTGAAGGACGTTCAACGCGGTTCGTTCGGCCGTCAGCATCGCACCGGCGGCACCGCGCACCTCGGCGAGCACGTCTCCGTATGCGCACTGCGAACCATCCGGTTTGTGCACGGTGAAGACGACCGACGGATCCAGTTGACGGAACGTCTCGGCGGCGACGTCGAGGCCGGCGATGACGCACTCGCACTTGGCCACGATCTCACCGCGACCACGCAGATCGGCGTCGACGATGGCTTCCGTCGTGACGTCGCCCCAGCCGAGATCCTCGGCCAGTGCTCTGCGCACGATCTCGCGGTAGGTTCCGGGATCCATCGGACCGAAGGGCACCGACTTCACGGCACCTTCTCCTGCAGCACCTCGGGCGGCGCCAGCGCCACCTTGACCTCGAAGGTGTCACCGTCGACGGTCTCGAGTTCGCGAATGAGGCCGGAGGCGCGGAGATCCTTCTCCACGATCGCCAGCAGTTCGAGTTGCTGCGGCGGCGCCTGGATCACGGCACGTTCGACCGGTGTTTTGAGCGCCCGCTGCTCCTCGGACTTCTTCTTTCGAATCGCGCCGAGCACCGTCGCGGCGAAGTGCAGAGCCGCGACACCCTGTTCGTGTTCACCGGCAGGCTCACAGATCGCCAGCAGCGCGTCTGGATCGGGCCACCGCGCCGTGTGGATCGTGCCAGGACGCCACCATGACCATACTTCGTCAGTGACGAAGGGAAGAAACGGCGCGAAGAGACGGAGCATCACGTCGAGCGACGCAAGCAGCGCACCGTTCGCCGACGCAGCGAGTTCAGTGCCCTGATCGCCGTACCGTCGCCCCTTCACCAGTTCGAGGTAGTCATCGCAGAAGGACCAGAAGAAGGTTTCCGTTCGTTCGAGCACCCGCGTGTAGT
>JACDDJ010000184.1:5488-7933 GCA_013817065.1 Acidobacteriota bacterium | reverse complement strand
GCGGCCCGTCGCGACGCCGCGCCGGTCCTGGTATCGTGTCGCCGCGGGCGTGGCGCTGCTGGCGGCATCTGTGACAGCGGGAGTTCTTGCCGCGAGGTTCATGGCGCCGCCGGCAGGCGAGGACGAGCCGCCGCGCTATCGGCAACTGACCTTCAACCGCGGGGCGATTGGCAGGGCACGCTTCACGCCGGACGGCCAGAGCATCGTCTACAGCGCGATATGGGACGGCGCGCCACAGCGGGTCTACTCGGTGCGCCTCGACAGTCCGCGCTCGGTCAGTCCGCCGATCATCGACGCTACCCTGCTGGACGTCTCGCCATCAGGGAGCATGGCGATCGCGACCAAGCTGTCGCGGCTGGACGTCTTCGTGGAACCGGGCACACTGGCCCAGGTCGCGCTCAGTGGCGGCGCGCCGCGCGAGCTGCTCGAGCATGTCAGCGCCGGCAGCTTTCACCCCGACGGCCGCCTCGCCGTCATTCGGTCGGAAGGCGGGCGCACGCGACTCGAGTTCCCGATCGGCACCGTCCTCTACGAGACGTCGGGCTGGCTCTCGTCGCCGCGTTTCTCGTCGGCCGGCGACCGGATCGCCTTTCACGAGCACCCCCTGCATCACGATGACCGCGGCTGGGCGGCCATCGTCGACGTCGCGACCCGGGCCAAACGCAACCTGGTGTCTGAACAGTCGACGCTCCAGGGCTTGGCCTGGACGCCTGACGGCCGCGAGGTCTGCTACGCCGTGACCACCACGATCCGTTGCGTCGCGATCGACAGCCAGGCGGTTCGGCTCGTGGTGAGAGGCGCACCGCGCCTCGTCCTGCACGACATCGCCAGCGACGGGCGGATCCTTGCGGCAGCCTACACGCTGCGTTCGACGGTGATGGCCGGCCAGTTCGGCGGTCGTGAGACCGATCTCTCCTGGCAGGACGTCAGCATCCCCGTGGATTTCAGTCCCGATGGCCGCAGCCTGCTCTTTGGGGACATCGGGTATGGCGTCAACGTCCGCCCGATGGATGGCGGTCCGCCGGTGCGGCTCGGCGACGGCATCGCCGCCGAATTCTCTCCCGATGGACGATCGGTGCTCGCCCTCATGGCAGGGGAGCCCACTCGAGTCAACGTGATGCCCGCCGGCCCCGGCACGACACAGACGCTGGCGCGCGGCCAGATCGAGACTCACAGCTGGGCGGCGTGGATGCCTGATGGCCGCCGCGTCGTGTTGTCAGGCAACGAACCCGGCCGCGGCTCGCGGCTCTATCTGCAAAGCCTCGACGGTGGGGATCCTCTCGCGTTCACCGGCGAAGGCGTGCACCTGGCGCCATATCGAGCGCGCCCCGTGTCGCCCGACGGCCGCGTCGTGATCGCGATCGGTCCGGACCGGCTGCCGGCGCTCTACCCGATCGACGGCGGAGCGCCCACGGCGATACCCGCACTTGGCGGCGATCTCAGGCCGATGGGATGGACCGACACGCCGGACGCCATCTACGCGAGTGAACGCACGCTGGGGCACCTCGCCCGCGTGTTCCGGGTCGATCTGACGACAGGACGCCGGCAGCCGCTGGGGGAGCTCGGCCTGCGCGATCCGGCCGGTTCACCACTGCTCACGCAGTCCTTTCTGTCGCGCGACGGCCGGCACTATGCTTACCACGCCATGCGGGCGCCCTCCGACCTGTTCCTGATCGACGGCGTCCGGCGTCGTTGAGGAGTGGTGCGTGCACGCAGATCGAGGAGAACCGGACGCTCGCCGGTCTCAGTCAATCCGAGAGTTCTCTAGAGCCCGCCTTCACGAATCACTTCCACTTCTTGAGATCGTCGATGAACACGGGCACGTCCGTGTGTTCGAGGAGCAGCTCGAACCGGCGCTGCTCCTCCTTCTTGAACTTGTCCTGGTCGGGATACAACTCCTTGACAATACTCGAGTCGTCGAACTCTTCATGGGCAGTCGCTGCGTCCTTCCACACGATCGTAAAGCGCATGTCCCAGCGTGCCGATTCGCTGGCATGGTTGATCGGATACGCCGCTGACAGACTCACGATGCGCCCCATCTTCTGCAAACGCTGGAGGATCGGGTAATGGTTCTTCATGTAGAGCTCGGTGAACTCATCGAAGTATCCCCACTTGACCTTGTAGTAGTACTCGACGGCGAACGTTCTCGCGGCAGCCGCCAAGGGCGTCTCCTGCGCAAGGGCCCTCTCACCGCCCCCAGGAAGAATGAGAGCAGCGACGAACGCTGCGGCGACGACGGCTTTCCGAGGGAATACGTGCATAGGAGTCCTCACTGGTTGCGGGTATCGAGCGTGAGCGTCATGCCGACTCGGTTCATGGAGAAGCCTCCAGGAGGTGCCGAACCCGCCGCCCAGCCATCGTGAACGCTTGACGAAGGGAGTCTTCTCCCTTTCATGAAAATCGTACCCTTGGTCCGCAGCAGAGCATATACCCGGATCGCGAGGC
>JACDDJ010000184.1:0-5478 GCA_013817065.1 Acidobacteriota bacterium | reverse complement strand
GCGAATGCGGAGCGAGCCGGTGGCCCTTTTTCTGTGGCCCGGCCTCTCGAGTGGCGGTATCCTCCTTGCGCCAGCCTTGTCCGTGGTTAGAAAAGAGGGCATCGTGCGTCCGATCGCCACACTCGTCGCCGCCGTTGTCGCCGCCGGAATCTCCGTAGTCAACGCGCAAAGTGGCCAGGCACCAACCGGCCCGACCTTCAAATCCACTACCCGGCTGATCCAGGTCAGCGTGGTGGTCCACGATGGACGCCGTCGGCCGATAGCGGACCTCAAGGCGGAAGATTTCGAAATCACCGAGGACGGCAGGCCGCAGCCCGTCTCCGTCTTTGCCGTCCGCGGCCAGGGGCCCAGTGATGCGGCCGCCGAGGCGAGTGGCGTGTTCACCAATCGCCTGCAGAGCCCCAGCGGAGGCGGTGTGGTCGCGATCGTGTTCGACCGGCTGAACACCAGTTTCGGTCAGCAACACCAGGCTCGCGCTCACATTGTCAAATACCTCGGCCAGGTTCGTCCTGAAGACAGGGTCGCGCTCTTCCTGCTCGACGACAGGGGGATCAGCGTCCTGCATGACTTCAGTAAAAACGCTAGTTCGCTGTTGCGGGCGATGACGCGGGCTCAGTCGACTCAATCCTCAGCCCTGGCGGGTGCGCAGACGCCACCCTTCGCCGATCAGATGGAAGCGGACCTCGATGCGTTCGCCCGCGGCAATCTCGGGAACATGCAGGGGTTCTACCAGCGCGTCCTCGCCTACACGAGCCTCGAAGCGCTCAAGGACGTTGCTGCCTACCTGAAGGGCATCCCCGGGCGCAAGAACTTGATCTGGGTCTCCTCGGGTTTCCCGTTCGCGATTACGAACGTCGGCCCGGGTGGGACGTCCGACATCACGCTGATGTCGCCGGAGACTCGCCGTGCCACCCGCGCGCTGAACCACGTCGACGTTGCTGTCTATCCGGTTGACGCCCGCGGCCTGGTCAGCGCATTCGCGAGTCACCCATCAGAAGGGGTTCAGACCTTCAGCACGATCGATACGGTGATGGGGCCGATCGACGGGTTGCGGTCGGTGGCGGACTGGACGGGTGGCCGTGCCTTCTTCAACACCAACGACCTCGGCGCCGCGATCAATGGCGCGGTCAAGGACTCGGACCTGACCTACGTCCTTGGCTACTACCCCGCGAATCAGACCTGGGACGACAAGTTCCGCAGGATCAAGGTGAACGTAAAGCGGCGCGGCGTCGAGGTACGGCACCGGTCGGGCTACTTTGCCGTGCAGCCTGTCACTCCGGACAACGACACGCGTCAGAAGGCGATACTCGAGGCGCTCGACAGTTCCCTCGAGGCCACCAGCCTGCCGATCTCGGTCACCGTGGAGCCTGCCGCGAGTGGACGGCTTACGCTCGCGATTCAGCTCGATCGTTCCGCACCGACACTCGTGAAGGAGAACGGCCTCTGGGTGGGATCGGTGGACGTCGCGATCGCGCAGACGCTTCCCTCCGGACAACATGCCAAGGAAGCGGACGTCACGTTGCCGTTCTCGCTCACCGACGAGATGCGCGACCGGCTCTTGAAGGACGGGCTGCGCCTGACCCGCACTATTCAGCTCAATCCCGAGGCGCACCAGGTACGTGTCGTGGCGCGTGACGTGGCCCTCGGGTACCACCGGGTCGGTCATAATCACGGCATCGCAGATTGACAGGCGAAATCGTCAGAAGACGACGACGCCCGAGCGTGGAACCGTTACGAGGTAACGCATGGTCATCAAGAGTGTCGGCGTGCTCTCGGTCGGGAAGATGTACGGTGCGATTGCGGCCGCCATGGGGCTGCTGTTCGGTATCTTCATTGCGCTATTCTCAATGGCCGGGGCAGGCCTCGGTCTCGCCGGCCAGGGTCAGGGCGGATTGATGGCCTCGATGTTCGGCGTTGGGGCGGTGGTCGCGCTGCCGATCTTCTACGGCTGCATGGGGTTCATCGCCGGCGCTGTGGGAGCGCTGTTCTACAACGTATTTGCCGGCATGGTCGGCGGCGTCGAAGTTCAAACCGAATAGCGAGCGCGGACGTCCGCGAAGGAGACATGAATGGGTGTGGTTCTACGTTCGACCGTCCTTGGTCTGGTGCTGTTAGCCTCTGCCGCGGGTCCAACCTGGGCACAGGATGTCGTCACCGTCACCGGCAAGGTCACCACCGCCGCCGATGGCCAGTCGCTGCCCGGGGCAACGGTGTCGATTGCCGCATTGAAGCTCACTGCCGAGACCGGCGCTGATGGCAGCTACTCGATACCGGTACCGGCCGCGATGGCCAAAGGGCAGAGCGTCGAGATCCGCGTGACGTTCCCGGGTCTTCAGCCGCAGTCGGCCAATCTCATCCTTTCGAGCAGCCCCGCGGCCCGTGATTTTGCGATGGCCTTTGGCTTCTCCGAGGAGATCACCGTCGGATCGCGCCTTGCGGGCGCCGCCGCGGAAAAGGCGGTACCGGTCGACATCCTGACACCGCAGCAGATCAGCACCAGCGGCGCCAGCGAGACGAACCAGATCATCCAGGCCCTGGCGCCGTCGTTCAACTTCCCACGCCCCACCATCACCGACGGCACCGACTCGGTGCGACCGGCGACATTGCGAGGCCTCGGGCCCGACCAGGTCCTCGTCCTCATCAACGGCAAGCGCCGCCACAACGGCGCGCTCGTTCACGTGAACGGCAGCATCGGGCGGGGCGCGACGGGGGTCGATCTCAACGCCATCCCGGCCTCGGCGATCCAGCGCGTCGAGATCCTGCGCGACGGCGCCGCGGCGCAGTACGGCTCCGATGCCATCGCCGGCGTCATCAACATCGTCCTCAAGAGCGGCGTCAATCCCACGACTCTGACCGCCAAGGTCGGAATGACGACGCATGAGGATGGCGGGTTGTTTGATGTGAGCGCGAGCCATGGCTGGCAGATCGGCCGCGGCGCACTGTTCGGCACCATCGAGTTCAGGGATCGCGGCGAAACCAACCGTGCCGGCGCGGATCCGCGCGACCAGATCGTCGAAGGGGACGCCGGACGGAACAGCGTCGCGCAGCCGAACTTCCACTGGGGCGATGCCGACACGACCGACATCATGTCGTTCGTCAACGCCGAGTTCCCTATTGGGACCGGCACGACCTCGCTGTACGGATTCGGAGGCCTGAGCCGGCGGACGGGCTCGCATGGCGGCTTCTTCAGGCGGGCGCTGCAGAACACCAACTGGCCGCAGATCTTCCCGCAGGGATACCTGCCGCTGATCGAGCCAGACATCATCGACCTGTCGGCCACGGCCGGGTTGCGAGGGACCCGGAGCGGCTGGTTCTGGGACGCGAGCGCGCAGTACGGCTACAACAGCTTCGACTTCAACGTCCGCAACAGCCTGAACGTCTCGCTGGGCCCGAACGACACCCAGCGGGACTTCTATTCAGGATCGCTGGTCTTCGACCAGTTCCTCACGAACGTGGATGTGGCGCGCCAGGTGGAGGCGGGCTTATCCGGGAAGCTGAACGTCGCTCTCGGTGCCGAGTTCCGGCGCGAGACCTACCAGATCATCGCCGGCGAGCCGAGCTCCTACATCGACGGCGGTTTCCCCAACCAGTTTGGCGGCCGTGCCGTGCCGGGCGCCCAGGTGTTCCCCGGCTTCCGGCCGTCCAACGAGGTCGATATCGGGCGCAACAACGTCGCCACCTACGCGGACCTGGAAGCCGCCGTGCTGCCGCGCCTCCGCCTCGGCCTGGCCGGTCGGTATGAGCACTACAGCGACTTTGGCAACACCGCCGACGGCAAGCTCACCGCGCGTCTCGAAGCGCACCCGCTGTTCATCGTCCGCGGCTCGGTGAGCACCGGCTTCCGCGCGCCGTCGCTGGCGCAGTCGTTCTTTTCTGCGATCAGCACGAACTTCCTCGCTGTGGGTGGGCAGCTGGTCCCGTTCGAAGTCGGCACCTTCCCGGTCAGCAGCCCGCAGGCGCGGGCGCTTGGCGCCGAGGATCTGAAGCCCGAGGAATCCGTCCACGTGAGCGGCGGCTTCGTGTGGACGCCGATCCCATCACTGGAAATCACTGCCGACGCCTATCACGTCGACATCGACGACCGGATCGCGATCTCGGGTAACTTCACCGGCGGCGCAGTCGAGCAGCTGCTGCTGCCACTTGGCGCCACCGGCGCGCGCTTCTTCACGAATGCGATCGACACGCGAACGAAAGGCGCGGATCTGACGGCGGTCTACCGCACCGATCTCGGCGACGGCGGCCGGCTCAGGCTGTCGGCCGCGTACAACACTACCGACAACGACATCCGGCGCATTGCCGACACGCCGCCACAACTGACCGGCCTGCAGTCCGTCCTGTTCGACTCGATCGAACGTCGTCGGATCGAGTGCGGCCAGCCGCGCAACAACTATCGGTTCGCTGGTGACTGGAATCGCTCGCGCTTCGGGGCGACCGCGCGGCTCGCGCAGTACGGTGACTACTGCATCGTTGACCGGGCGGTCGTGCCGCAGGACTTCTCGGCGGAGTGGATCACGGATTTCGAGGTGACCTACCAGCTGGGTAAGGCGCTGCTCGGTGTCGGGGTGCAGAACCTGTTCGACGTGTTCCCGGATGAGAACGTGGCTGCGAATGCGTTCCTGGGCATCTTCCCGTATCCCAGTAATTCGCCGTTCGGGATGAACGGCCGCTTCATCTATTCGCGGATCGCCTTCCGCTTCTAGAGGGGCCGGCGCGTCGGCCGCCGTTACACCATCAGTTCGCCGCGGCCGACGAGCACCGATCGGCCGCCGACTCTCACGCGCGTGATGCGATCGGGCTGACCCTCGATCGCAATGTGAATCAGGCTCGGGCGCCCCATCGCGGCGCCCTGCAGGCTGAGGATCTTATCTGCTGCACTCGGGTGGACGACCCGGTGGCGCAGCAGGTAGGAGCCCAGCGGTCCGCTGGCGCCGCCGGTCGCTGGATCCTCGGCAATCCCAAATCCTGGCGCGAGCATCCGGCTGTACACCGTCGCTTCGTCGGCTCCCGCCGCGGTTGAGAACAGAAACACCGGCAGCTCGTTGATCCCGGCGGCCTCGCAAGCGCGCACCAGCGCACGCCGGTCGATCGCGACCGTATCGACCGCGGCGCGCGCGGCGATCGGCACGAAGAGGAACGGAACGCCGCACGACACTATCTGGATCGGCAGGCCGGTCGCGAGCGCCCCCTCGTCGATGCCCAGTGCCGTCGCCATCGCGGCGCGATCATCCAACACCGCGCCGAACGTCGGCAGCGGCTGTGTCATCCACGCGAACGACAGGCCCGCCTTCTCCCACTCGAGCGATACCGGCGTTGGTCCGACACCGAGCTCGAAGACAAATCCCTCGCGTCCACGCGCGATCGTTCCCTCGATGGCGAGTGCAAAGGTGCTCCCGATCGTCGGGTGTCCCGCCATCGGCAGCTCCTGCGCCGGGGTGAAGTAGCGGGCGCGCACGTCGGCGGTCTCTGACGGCAGCACGA